>DBGGTD010000544.1:0-18732 GCA_051162585.1 Elainellaceae cyanobacterium | reverse complement strand
TTCAAAGTCAATCGTGCTACTAGCAGGAGAGTACTTCACCGCATTAGATAGTAAATTTGTCACGATGGAGCGCAGCAATGCTGGATCAACATAGACGCAGCTGCAGTCACATCTACTGACAAACGCAATCGTATGCCGCTTGCTGGTTTCATCGAGCCTAATCTCCTCGATGAGGTCGCGGCAAAATTGATTCAGATTGATTTGCACTGGATTGAACTCTAATTTTGATGAATCAGAGGTTTCGATCGCAAAAATATCCTCTAGTAGCCGATGCATGGTGGCAATCGCCCCGCAAACTCGTCGAAAATATTCGTGCCGCTTTTCGGGGGGCGCGCGATGTCCGTAATGCTCTAAAATCTCGATGGAGGTTCGGATCACGGTAAGTGGGGTGCGAAACTCGTGAGACACCATCGATGTAAAGCGCGATTGCAGCTCATTTAATTCTTTCTCGACTTGCAGAGTTTGACGCATTTCATCTTCGATACGCTTTCCTTCGATGATCTGGTATTCACGGTCACGAATGCCGTCAATCATATTCTCAAAGGCATGAGCCAGCACACTGATTTCATCGGCTAATGCCTTGCCATCGAGAAGGGCTAATCCCTCGTCATAGTCGCCATCTGCAATGCGTTTTGCAGACTCTGTGAATTTTTGTAGCCGTCGAGTCAGCATTCCAGATAACAGATCGATCAAAACCAATAACCCAGCGTAGGTCAGGGCAAACGACACTAAGATGCGGCTTCGAATGGCATGCTGAATTTGTAAAACATAGTCTGCTTCGATATCTAAGCCTAGGACAGCGACAATTTTGCCTTGATCGTTACGCAGAGGAATAAATGCAGAAATCCAGCTGCCCCAGTCGTCCATGTAGATATCGGGTTCCTCAATCAATCTGCCTTGCTCAATGACCTGTCGAACCTCTGAGCTAATATAGTCAGACTGAAGGAATCTGGCAGCCTTCGCAGGATCGTAGCGTGACCATAAATCAACCAAATAGATGACTTCAGGTTCTCCAGGCTCTACAACCATTTCTCCAGCTCGTCGATTCATCTCCGACCGGCCGACGGTAAATGAATAGAGCCATGCGCGTGGTTCGAGGTCATGAACGGTTTCAAACCATTCCAGTTGGTTTTGATAGCGAGGATCATCTGAGAACCCTTCTGCATTAGGTTTTCCCGTCTTATAAAGAGCCATCAATTCTTGCACGTCAACACCTGTGGCTGCGCCACGTAGCGTTGAGCGCATATCTTCCCTCAAGCGAAACATCACTTGATGAGTCGTGAACGTGTAAAACCAGTAAAAGGCTCCAGCAAAAACAAGACTAAAGGCGAGACTAAAGGTGAGCAACAATTTAGTCCGCAGACTCAGCGTTGAGAATCTGCGTGTTGGTTGGGCGCGAGGTACCAAATGCGGAATAGATGATTGAGTCTGCCGTAGATTCACCTGATGAACGTTAGCTAAGGGCTAATCTGAGTAGCCGTGGAAGCACAGCTCAAGGCGCACTCTTATACTAAAGATGAGCCCTACAGAAAAGCTACCGTAGTGAATGTAGCTTTTTGTTGGATTTTGGAGTGGATATGACATCAAGCAATCGCCCAGTGATACCGACCGCAATGACCATCGCGGGGTCTGATAGTGGAGGTGGGGCAGGCATTCAAGCTGACTTGCGAACATTTGCATTTCATCAAGTCCATGGCACCAGCGCGATTACATGTATTACGGCACAAAATACACAGGGTGTAACTCGGGTGGATGCACTGTCTCCTGACGCCGTTGTTGCTCAGATTCAAACGGTCGTTGACGACATCACGATACATGCCGTTAAAACAGGCATGTTGTTAAACCAAGACATCATTGATGCGATCGCCCACTATCTCCACGAAACCCCCTTCCCTAATTTAGTGGTTGACCCGGTCATGGTATCGCGAACTGGGGCACAGCTGATCGACGATGCTGCCATCTCAACGCTCAAGTCCCGCTTAGTGCCGCTGGCAAACGTGTTAACTCCTAATCGCTACGAAGCTCAAATACTGAGCGAATTGGAGATTACAACTCTCAGAGAGATGCAAGCCGCCGCCCAGAGGATTTTTGAACTCGGTCCAACGGCTGTTGTAGTAAAAGGTGGAGGGATGTCTGGAAACCTGCGAGGAGTGGATGTGTTCTTCGATGGCGATCGCCTTGAAACGCTGCAAACCGAAACGGTGAATACTCCCAATACCCACGGCACAGGCTGCACACTATCTGCTGCGATCGCGGCTAATTTGGCAATCGGTCATGAATTATCAGTTTCCATTCGCCATGCAAAGCATTACGTAACATCCGCTTTGCAGCACTCACTACACATTGGTCATGGGCAAGGCCCGGTTGGTCACTTTTTTCCGCTCGGACGCTCTCCATACTAACTGCACCATTGCTCAGCAGTTCTACCGTTATGATTCCCAATCAGGGCAATCTCCTGAGTCCCAACCAAAGGGGTGCATGGCACATACGAGTAAATTGTCATTGTATATGTGACCGTGATAGTGTTTGCAGCCCATGCAGGCAGGATTTTGAGTGGGGCTGGGTTCGACCGGATAGCCTGTAAACTCAACAAAATCGCCCTCCGATATATCTATCCCGATGAAGAAATAAACAGACGGATCAATCCACTCGTCTACTTGGTCAGCAAACTGCTCTAGCTCAGAGGCGATCGCGTCGTGAGCTTGCTCGACAACGATATCTGACAGGTCTGCGAACGCTTGAGCAATTTCCACGATGCCTTCAGTTGCATCAACGAAAACCTGCTCTATCGTTTCTGAAATTTCATCAAGTGTTTTAAACCAATCTTGGGACCAGTGTTCCATTCACTTCATGTCCTATGTTCGTCCTTCATTCTTAAGCCTGCGTAATTCCTCTTCGAGATCAGAGACTTGCTTGCGTAAATCGTTGGTTGCTGATGGAGGCTTTGATTCGGGTACATCATCATCCGACAAAATCTCAATACGTCGGGGTTCACGGGGCGACGACTCAGATGACGACTTCGCCTCGGAGGTATAGGTCTGCTGAGCACGACCTACCATGTCATCAACCATGCGCCGGGCCTCATCTGCCGTCAATTCACCACGAGCAACCATCTCATCTGCAATTTTCTGAGCTTGTTGCCTAACTTCCACAAGGGTTTGCCCCGCCTTTTCGCCCGCATATGACGCTATGCCGACCCCTAGATAAAACGCTTTTTGAACCACATCGCCAAGACCTGCCATCGTTATTTTGGCTCCTGTTATGCAATTAAGGAAATACTGCGTGTTTCTAGGATAGAAACAAATAATGAGAATTGACTAGTCATCGAATGCGATCGCCAAGACCAAAAGCTCTGGAAACTAAAAGACCCGGAGTCCACGCCTATTACAAGCATCCCGTATTGCTGCTACCTTCCGGTCCTGACAAAGTTTGGGCGTTGTAATTGCATGGGTCCAGGTCATCTACAGGATAACACGATGTCGACGGGAACGGCTGCCAAACGAGCGAAACCATTGACTATGAAGATTAGTAATTAATTTGTCAGGCCACTGTAAGGGCCAGCTTAGAATGAGATTAAGAAGAAAATTATTCCTTCAAATTCAATAATTCTGTCACTCTTTAATTAAAGTTTTTTTAGTGATTAGGAGAGCGGATATGGCTGTTCTAAACCGTTTCCAAGACGTGTTGCAATATCTTTGGGAAGGTATTTCACGAATTTTTAGACCTAGCGATGATGCTTACCCAAATACGGGAATGCAGCCGTTTGACGGTGATCCCTACGATGAACGTGAGCATAATCAAGAATCGCTTTAAGCAATGAATCGCTTTATCGATCGCGCGTTAAGACCCTATTCGAACCCCCATCAGGTATTTTAGATTCCAAAAACTCTCTAGAGTTTTCTAATAGGCTCTAGCGATCCTAAATCGCTTGTGAATTGTGTTTGAGCAGTGGGGCGGGCTGAGCCTGCCCCACTGCTCATTACCCCTCTAGGATTGCTATCTAAGGCTGGTTTGACTGAGTTTAAGACGTAAACAATGCAGGGAAGATCGACAATTTATTGGATCAATATTGCCGGGAGCATTAACAGGCTCCCGGTTGATCTTTTAAAGGATCTATTGAGGGTGAATGCAAGCTAGTTCATGATGCCAAGAAGCGAGCGTCCACCCATTGGTTAGTTGCCCCAAACACTTACTGCTTTTTCATGAGCAATAGTCCTTGACTATCTTTAAGCTCAAACATACGCAGATCAAATTCGCTGTCATGCACATCTAGACCTGGAGTGGCGATCGCCACCTCCCATTCATTCACGTCAAGCTGGAGCCAGTCAGCCAGCGTCACCTTGGCCGGATCACCTCCCATATGAGTCACCATTGCCAGTTGTTCTGATGATTGCGATGATTCGTGAGTAGGTTGGCTCCTTAACCCATAAAACAATGTATGGTTATCGGTGCTAACCCGATTAAAGCGATCGCTTCCAGTCAAGTTTTCTCTCAACCATGCATGATTCAAGCGAAACTGCCGAAGATCAAGACTAAAGCGAGTCTGCAGAGAATTAACCTGATCGACATAATGAGACACGTTACTCAAATCGTGCATATCTTCCATGAATGCCATCGCAAACTTTTTAAGAGACGGCACATCTAGATTATTAAGAAATGGAATTTTCTTTTCAGGGTGATTTAATTCCATCAAAGACGGAAGCTCACAATATTCCAAATTGTCGCCCAAACAATTTTGACAAACGACTGCAACAGCTTCTAAGTCATAGTCTGTCTGCACCATGGCGAGTCTCAGAGCACCCGCGAATCCTCTAAGAAAATCATAATCTGAGAACCCGAGTGCTTTAAGGCGACTGAATGCCCACGGCTTCTCATAAAACTCAGGTTCGACTTGCCAGTCAAGGAAGCCAATCTCCTCTGACGCGACTTTAACGCCATATCGCTCATCTGTATTTCTAAAGAACCCCCAAGCAGCATGCATAAGCGCATTGATGAAATCCATAGGCAATCCGGGGCTAAACGCATAGACCCAAAGTTTCACTGCCGGATTATCGTAGGCATTATTTAATACCTCTGGATGAGTGTGGCCGAGATTCCAATTGATTGGGCCATTCGGATCAATTTGATTGCCGCGCCTCACCGTATCGTGATTTGCACAGCCGGTAATCCAGTTACTTCCCTGAATCATTACCTCGCTGACTCGTCTCCATTTTTGATCCCAGAATTTTTCGAGGGCTGGAGTATTATGGGCAAAAATAAGCGGTCCCCATTGAAACGAGTCGGGTTTTAGCTCAATTAAGTCTCGATAGGTAGAGGTTTCTTCCCAGCCTTCTTGAGGCCATGGGCGTCCATCCTCAAAAATGGTGAACACCAATCGGCGGTAGCCACCAATTTCTTGAACGACATCACTCATCGCCAGCAGATACGCATCGTCTTGCTCTACTCGTCCAGAAATAGGGTTAAAAAATCGAAAATCTTGCCCTCCATCAACTCTGATTCCATCTGCCCCTGAATCGAGTTTTCGGCGCTGCATCTCAAGCAAATTGGCACGCACTGCCGGTAACTGATGGTTCAAATCTTGCCCATACATGTTAGGCCCCTTCAAAAACTGGCGGCTGAGCAGTTGTTCAGATTGATTATCTGCATGACCATAAACAAGGTCGTAGATGACTTGAATCGGACCTTGCGAAAAATTATGCAGAACCCCTATAAAATCAATTAGCTCATCGGGGCGTAAGCTGCCTAAAATTGCTGGATTAGTCGCAGAAGACCCCAAGATAGGAATATCGTATCCCCAGTTCAGGGTATTAGGTTTCCGGAGAGTAATGTCAACCATATGGCTGGCATGGGGATCAAGATCTGTCGACGCAGCGGCAGCAGCGGCATTAGACATTTCAGATGCTTCGGACACCTCAGATGCCTGAACAGCCTGAACAGAGTGATCGAGCGGATGAATAGCAAAAAATTCATGCTCTGAATTATCGGTTTCATGCCGAAATTCGATCGTGGGCTCAATCGGTAAAAGCTGAATGCCGTCATAGCCTACATAATTTTCTTCAGCCGGTGTGAGCGATCGCCCAGATGCTAATTTGTCAGAAATGTCTTGATAAAGCTGGGTCAACCCTTCAAGCGTCCCTGGTTTTGAGGCTGTGCTGATATGAATTTGCAATAAATTAACTGGGGTTGGACGTCTAGGGATTTCATCATCAGAATCAGACGGACTCCCTGTGCGACGGAAATAGTCTAGATCAGACCGCTCCCGCTGTAGTCGATCGATGTCATAGAGTTCTGCCGGAGCAAACACTCCATAGGGAAGCGAGTACGGCACAACGTCTCGAATGGTATGCAGATGACCTTGGGGATCGAGGTATTTCAACCAATAGAATGATCCCGCCTGATCGCGAGTACCCGCTTTCATTCCTGAAATCACGCCCCAGATATACTCACCTTGTTGAGGTAACGATAGGCGATCGCATCGAAATCTCAGTGTTTGTGCTGAGCTTCGAAAATCAATAGGATCTATGGGAGTAAACACCTCCAGATAAATCATTCGCTCAGATTGGATCACCTCACCTGCCAATTCAGGTGTCCAAAATCCAATTTCGGTCAAGCCATCCGGACGATAATGGGCTCCTAATTTACGAGCAAGCTGTTGAGCTTTTGAGAAATATGTTTCGTCCGAATCTGTGATAGTAACTACCCATTCCAACAACGCCTGAGTTTCTTTCTCAACCAAGGCACTCGAAGATAAAGATTCCACTGTATTCACGACACCGCCTGCTTTAACAGCCTTTCCAATTTAGCGCAGCACCCTCTCAAATCCACAGGGTCTGACGCAAGTTTTCAAACTATTGTTTATCCGATGAATAATATTCAATTCAACAGCAATCCCTTTTGAAATGATGATTAACACGAATCAATGGTGCTGTAAGTTGTTGGCGATCGCCGACACAAGACTCTATAGTCCTACGGACTCAGGTTTGTGTGGTGCGCCCCGCGGCGCGGGGCGCACCACACGTTTAACGTCCTAACGCGAGCGCGCAGGACTCTTAATTAGTCGGTTACTAGATGACTTTAGTAATTAGTCGGTTACTAGATGACTTTAGCCGGCAGAAAAATCTTAAATTTTTGAGTCAATCTCTATTACAACATCTAACTTTTAGAAAATGTTAAGTTATGGTATAATCGTGCAAGGATATGATGAATTTGAGTTATCGAGGTCGTCTAGAGCGCCGATTCCGTGAGCTTTTTGAGTTCATTACTGGGTTGAGAGCGTCCCCAATGTTAGTTGGCTTTCGAAGAGAAAGAAGGCTTGAAAGTTGCTCGATTTTGTAAGGTATTTTCAATAAGGCGCAGGTTTAGTGAGTTTTTGAGAAATTACCTTTATGCGTTTGGCGTATAGATTTTAGCGGCTTCAATTGCCAGATTTTGGTAGCAATAGCGTTGAGTAGATTCAGTTATTTAGAGATCAGACTTTCGCAATTTGACGCTGTAACTGTATCTGTGGGTTGTGAGCCTTGGCTCGAATGCGTTAGGAGTAGAGTGATACAGGCAGAGGTGCTTTCTAACGTTAGTTAATCCGCGTGAAGTTTATCTATTGAAGGTTACTTAAGTTATGCCTAATCGTTATTCTTGAGCGCTCATGCTTTTAGCGATTAGGTCTTGGTTTTGCAATTCTATTGATTAGAGATCTATTAATTGTGTAATGAGTCGATATGCTGGTGGCAGATTATTTAATGAGCCTAGAGTATCGGTTCCAATTGTAGGATTCGTATTGCAGATTCAACTCTATAACTTTATAAAGAAGCATAGAAGTTGATTGTGATGCATGGTCACGCCATGTTTGATCATGCTGAACGGTTTAATGATGAAACGCGTCAGGAGGCAACCTATATGAAATCTTCCCTGGTTATTTTGTACCACCGGGAACCTTATGATGAGGTAAAGGAAAACGGCAAAATTTACTACCGTGAGAAGAAAAGCCCCAACGGGATCGTTCCGACCTTGAAGAGCTTTTTCACCAATGCTGAACATGGGACATGGGTTGCTTGGAAGCAAATTTCCCCAAAGCAGCAAGCGGACTTTGAGGAGCGAGTCACGATGGAAGGCACCAAAGGAAGCACTGGCGTTCGCCGGATTCCTTTATCTGCTGAGCAGGTCAAAAACTTCTATCACATCACATCCAAGGAAGCTTTTTGGCCCATTCTGCACTCATTCCCCTGGCAGTTTACGTATGATTCATCTGATTGGGAAAACTTTCAACACATCAACAAGCTCTTCGCGGATGCAGCGTGCGAGGATGCCGCAGATGATGCCCTGATCTGGATTCATGACTACAATTTGTGGTTGACACCCTACTACATTCGGCAGCGCATGCCCAATGTGAAAATTGCCTTTTTTCATCACACTCCATTTCCATCATCTGATATTTTTAATATCTTGCCTTGGCGAGAACATATCATCGATAGCCTTCTGTGCTGCGATTTGTGTGGGTTCCATATTCCACGATATGTCGAAAATTTTGTCGCGTCTGCGCGTAGTAATAGGGAGGTAGAAATCGTCACTCGCGTTCCGGTTGATTCTGCTTTTACTCCTACCGGAACGGCACTTGCTGAGCCAGAGCTAACAACTCAGGTTCGTCATAACGGCAGAATTGTCAATCTCGACGCGTTTCCTGTGGGCACCAATCCCGATTTGATTCGCACAATCATCCAAAAACCAGAAACCGAACAGCGGGTTGCCCGAATTCGGGAAGACGTGGGTGACAATACGCTAATCGTGTCTGCTGGACGTGTGGACTACGTTAAAGGTGCGAGGGAAATGCTCTGGGCATATGAGCGATTGCTAGAGCGTCGCCCCGATCTGCACGGCAAAATCAACATGCTAACGACGGCTGTCACACCTGCATCCGGAATGCGTGTGTATAAAACTGCTCAAAGTCAAATTGAGCAGTTGGTTGGTAAGATCAATGGTCGCTTTGCGAAGCTAAACTGGACTCCCATTATTCTCTTTACGCAGCCTATCCCCTTTGAAGAGTTGATGGCTTTCTTTAGAGCAGCAGATATTGCTTGGATTACACCATTGCGTGATGGTCTAAATCTGGTTGCAAAAGAGTATGTCTGTGCTCATGAAGGAAAAGATGGCATGCTAGTTCTCTCTGAATTTACAGGATCTGCGGTTGAGCTACCGGATGCAATCTTGACCAATCCGTATTCGTCAACTCGCATGGATGAGTCAATCGATCTAGCGCTCTCGATGTCTCCGGAAGAAAAGCAACAGCGGATGAGCCGGATGTACCAGGCGATTCAGCGGTACGATGTGCAACAGTGGGCAAATCACTTGTTCCGAGAGGCTAGAGCGTCTGAAGCAGTTCGTGGCAAAGAGCCAGCACTTGTCTAACGCGTATGGTGCTGAAACGGATAAAAGTCGTAGCTCTTGGATTGAAATAACAAATAACTATTTAGCTATTTGACTTTTATCTGTTTGATAGCTAAAGCATTTTGTCTGAGATACGGATAGAAGCGATCGCCACGTTTAAACTTCACGTTTAAATTTATATTCCGGTAAGCCCTTTCATCAAGAACATTACCCTAAGTTGCGATCGCCCTATCCGATCATTTTGCTGTCGATTTAGGTAAAGTTTGTGTAACATTAACCTGACATGTGATCGTAGGGAATTCTCTAAGCGCGTAAGGTACCCATCTAAACTCAAACGCATAAGCATTTTCGAAATTTCCATTGATTATCCGTTGTTGTACACTCTAAAGAGGATTATGGTAGGCGAACTCAACAACGCTTGGACGGTATCACCTCAATCTCTTACAACTGAGGCAAGCCAAACTATCGAAGCTTTCAAACAAAATCAAGTGGCAACACTCGCAGTATTAGGGGCAGGCGCCTGGGGCAGCGCTTTAGCAAAACTAGCATCCGACGCAGGGCACACCGTTAAAACATGGTCGCGTCGAAGTGACACTAGCCTAGAAGAAACCCTTGAAGGTGCAGACGTTATTTTGTCGGCCATTTCGATGAAAGGTGTAACTGAAATGGCTGAGCGTCTGCGCAGAATCCAACTGCCTGCTCATGTCATTCTTGTGACCGCAACCAAGGGCTTAGACCCGGCTACGACGCGCACTCCCTCTCAGATCTGGCAAGACACGTTTCCAAATCACGCTGTCGTTGTGTTGTCTGGTCCAAACCTATCGAAAGAAATTGATCAGGGCTTGCCGGCTGCTACAGTGGTGTCGAGTCGTGATCATGCCGCAGCCGAAATGGTGCAGGGCGTATTTGCCTCTGAGCGATTCCGGGTTTATACCAATACTGATCCGATTGGCACTGAATTAGGTGGTACTCTGAAAAATGTCGTGGCGATCGCAGTTGGCGTCTGCGATGGTTTAAAGTTGGGCACCAATGCAAAATCTGCACTGATTACGCGTGCAATTACTGAAGTGATTCGAGTTGGTACTCATTTTGGCGCTCAGCCCGAAACCTTCTTTGGACTGTCAGGGTTAGGCGATCTCCTCGCAACCTGCAGTAGCGTGCTAAGCCGCAACTATCGAGTTGGCTATGGGCTCGCTGAAGGCAAATCTCTAGAATGTATTCTAGATGAACTTCAGAGCACAGCTGAAGGGGTTAATACAGCCAACGTTTTAATCGATATCGCAAATCGGGAGGGTATTCCCGTTCCTGTTTCTCGACAGGTATATCGACTCTTGAACGGCAAAATTACACCTCAACAAGCAGTTGAGGCACTAATGGAACGAGATCTTAAACCAGAAGCTTGCGACCTCTTCTAGGAAGAGGTCCAGTGGTTGTATGGCCTGAGCTTTGCAGGTGACATGCGACGTGCAGCTCTTTTCTAAAATGACTTGGGTTGTCAAGGCAATCAGCTTCAAACGAGGTACTTCCACCTCGTTTGAAGCTGATTGCGCTCGTGAAGAAAGCATGTTCAGTCAGCACGCTAAGATAACAAAGAATATAACCATACTCTGCTCACGATAGTTATAGCTATTTTGCTAGTCAGATTTCGACTAAAAACGTTGGGAGCAAACGATTTATAAGCTCTAGACTCGTTATCCTAAAATGTAGAGATATATTGCTACATAACTTTGTGCGCAATGAGTGTGTAAGCGACTCATCGTTTAGGGAGTATTCCTTGGGAATTCAAGAACTGAATCATAGTTCTATTCAGGGCGTATTTTTAACGCTCTGCGAAACGTTTGGCTTGAGAATTTTGAACTGCATAGCTGAATATTCGGTTTCCTAAGGCAGCCTTCTCTGACACAAACTGATGGCAGCTTAAGAGGCAACTTTAGGATGCAGATGACAAAATCTAAATCCCGTTTAAACTTTTGGCAGCTCTGGAATATGAGCATTGGCTTTTTTGGTATTCAGTTTGGCTGGGGACTGCAGATGGCAAATACCAGCGCAATCTTTGAATATCTTGGAGCAGATGCTCATGAAATTCCAATTCTGTGGCTTGCCGCACCCCTAACTGGGTTATTTGTGCAGCCCATTATTGGCAATTTGAGTGACAACACCTGGGGACCTCTCGGACGAAGACGTCCCTACTTTTTAGTTGGCGCAATCCTAAGCTCAGTCGCCTTAATCTTGATGCCAAATTCATCTAGCTTGTGGATGGCAGCAGGGTTACTGTGGATGCTGGATACATCTGCAAACATCAGCATGGAGCCATTTCGGGCATTTGTGGGTGATCTGCTGCCTGAAGACCAACGCACTCAGGGCTTTGCGATGCAAAGTTTGTTTATCGGCTTAGGTGCTGTTGTTGCCTCAGCCATGCCGTGGACGTTAACGAATCTGTTTGGCATCGTTAGTGCTGATGAACGCGTTATACCAGTTGCAGTTGAGTTATCTTTCTACATCGGTGCAGCTGCTTTCTTCAGCACTGTCTTATGGACCGTCATTACCACTGAGGAGCATCCTCCCAAAGATATGCAGGCATTCCAACGTCAGCAATCTGAACGACTTGGCTTATCAGGCACAATCCGTGAGATTTCTACGGCGATGAAGGAAATGCCTCCTACTATGCGCCAATTGGCTTGGGTGCAATGCTTTAGTTGGTTAGGCATGTACTGCGTATTTCTGTATTTTCCGCCTGCCGTTGCTCATAATGTTTTTGGTGCCGTTAGAGAAGACTCTTTACTCTATGCAGAAGGCATCGAATGGGCTGGTCTTTGCATGGCAATGTATAACGCTATATGTGTTGTTTTTTCGTTCATCTTGCCTAAACTTGTAAATCTTACAAGTCGCAAGACAGCCCATATGCTCTGTTTGATGTGTGGTGGGGTGGGGTTAATATCACTTCTGTTTATCCACAATCGCTATTTGTTGCTGATAGCAATGGTTGGGTTGGGAATTGCTTGGGCAAGCTTATTGTCGATGCCCTACGCTATGTTAGTCGGTTCTCTTCCTCCTAAAAAAAGCGGCATTTACATGGGAATCTTTAACTTCTTCATCGTTTTGCCAGAAGTGGTGGCATCGCTAGGCTTTGGATGGGTAATGGCAAACCTGCTTGATGAAAACCGTCTTTCGGCAGTTGTCACGGGTGGTGGCTTTATGTTGCTTGCAGCATTGCTAACTCAACGAGTTCAAGATGTTGCAGCAGTTAAACAAGGCTCAGCGCCATCTTCAACTGCTGCAAGTGGATCTCTTGAGCCCATACCGAATCAACTTGCAGACTCGAATTCGGCAAATTTAGGCGATTTAGCAACTCAGTCATTGACTCTCCCTGAGTCTGATCAAGTCTCAGCCGAAGCGCCCTCAGCCTCATCGAAGTGATTCTTCATATCTGGGAGAAAGTGATGAGTATTTTCCCATCAGCGCTTTGTTTGCCGAGGACCTAGCCCAAATAGGCCGGGATAGGTTCGTTTAGATCGCCGTCTGACTTTATTATCTTTGCCTTCCCCGGTTAACCCTAACTGCTTGCGAAGTTGCGTCAAAGCTTTGTTTTGCTTGGGTGAAGTGTCGCCCTGATTGCGCATCCATGTGACAATGAAACTACCTGCTGATCCGGCGATCGCAGCAGCTATCAGGCTAAATGGGGCATAGTAGCCCAGTAAAACGAGACTAACAACAAAAATAAGCCAAAGCTGTAATCCGACTTTGACAGAGTTTTTCATTGGCTGGTACCAATTAAGAGATCAATGATTTGATGCTATTCAGTCTTTCCCGGCAAGGCTTTCAAAATCTATTGAGAACCACCATTGCCTATTCCTGCTATGCCTCATTTCAATAATACTGCTAGCTGTGATGAGATATCTTGAGTCGTATCGAGCGTTTTCACGTATTTGTGTTCAGCGTCTTGAAAAGGCTCTAAATGCTGTCCAGCCAAGATGTCAGTTGTCGCGTCAGCAATATCTCCAGAGCGATTCTGAAGACGCTCTTTTAACACCTCCATTGGTGCAGTGCAGTGTAAGATTTTGAGGGGTAACTCATGAATACCCGCTCGAGTAATCACGTCGTCTCGAAGGGATGCTCGATCATATTTTGCATCTAAAATCACGGAATATCCCTGACTTGCTAGCATTGTGCCTAAACTAAGTAAGCGATTGTAAGTTTTTTGAGTCATTTCCGGAGTGTACAAACCATCGCTCCCTCGTTGGTGCAGAGGAATTTCACCAAGATGCTTACGAACTGCGTCCGAGCGAATATGAATTGCGTTAATTCGTCGAGCAAGTAGTCGGGCGGCAGTTGTTTTGCCTGAGCCTGACAAACCGCTCATTACAATTAGTTGCCCCTGTCGAGGCTTGCTATATTCCCATGCTAGCTGGTAATACGAGGATGCCGTTTGGAATGCTTGCTGCTTATCTTCATCAGAAACGGACGTGTCATCCAGCATAAAGGATGTGACTTTGGCTCGCACATAGGTCTGACGATTTATGTAAATCGGCAAAACTTGCAATCCTTCCCAATCTCCAGTTTGCTCAACATAGGCATTAAGAAATGCGTTGCTCAAATCAGGACGCTTTCCGACCTCCAAATCCATGACGATATAGGCGATGTCAAACATCACATCAACAAATCGAAATGGCTCGTTGAATTCGATACAGTCGAATAAAAATAACGCATCATTCCACAGACAGATATTGCCCAGGTGCAAATCTCCGTGACATTCTCGAATCCAATTGTTTTGAATTCGACTGGCAAACAGATCGTTTCTCTTAGCAAAAAACTGATCGGTGTATGCCCGCGTCTCATCAAACTGAGCTTGAGTTTGCGGGCCTCCAATATATTGTTGGGTCTGCTCATAATTTTCGTCGAAGGCAGCCCGAATTTGAGGAATTTCGCCAAATGAACGAATATAATCATTCGTTTCTGCTTGGTGATGAAATTCTGCAATGACATCTGCAAGCCAGTCAAGTAACTCCAGCGTGAGCTGGCCCTCACGAAACTGATGGCTAAGCAATGCGTCTTGAGGAAACTGCCGCATCTTGACCGCATATTCGACGGGCGTTCCTTGCTCGGCAAACTGAAACCTCTCCCCACGTTGTACGATTGCAACGACATCGAGATAGAGTTCGGCTGCGCCTCGCTGATTGAGTCTTAACTCTTCATTACAAAAATGATGGCGCTTATCAAGTGTTGAGTAGTCTAAAAAACCAAAGTTGAGGGGCTTCTTGATTTTGTAGGCATAGTCTCCAGTCAGTAGCACATAGGAGATGTGAGTTTGAATGAGTCGAATCGGCTCCTGAACAGGATGAGGATAAAAGTTAGAATCTAACATCTGCTGAACTAGTAGAGGGAGCGCAGTATTCGTCATAGTTTGTTCTTTAGATCATCAAACGCTTGTCAAGCTTACAAACAATATTAGCCAGGGAATATTCCCTGGCTAAACGCTGAATCGACTATTGAAAATTCAGTTGAAATAAAAATTCAGCCGAGAATGCTATGGCTGGGCGATCGCCATTTAGTCTAAGACTACTCATCAAACTGGCCAATCATGATTCTTCAACATCCCCATCGGCATCCATGATAGCCAGTGCTTCAGCCACCGCTGGGTCAACAGGCTCAGCCTCTTCAGGCTCAGGAGCCAATCTAGGAGGCAGAACTGATGCGACTACACGTTCGGGTTCTCCGACTACATTCACTTTGTTAGGAAGCACGAGTTCCCTGACCTGTAGAGCATCTCCAATCTTGAGTGCTGAAACATCAATCTCGATACTTTCTGGAATATGATCAGGGTCGCACTGCACCTGAAGCTCAGTCAAGACTGTATCCAGAGCTCCTCGTTCCTCTACTACACCAACGGCTTCGCCAATAAAGTGAATAGGAACAGTGACTTCGATAGTATCTTGAGCTGCGACTGAGAAGAAACTTAGATGATACAAGTAGCCTTTGGCGGGATGAGTATGGACGTCACGAATTAAAGCTCTTCCACTCCACGATAAATCAGCGACTTGAACCCGAACGAGGGTATTGTTAATCGACGCATTTCTGACCAAAAAATCAGCCGCTTTGGCATCTAACGTCAAAGAGACAGAATCTGCTCCCTTGTGTCCGTATAAAACGGCTGGGATCAGACCTTGCCGACGAAGCGATTTTGGCTTTGCTTTTGCATCTCGCGTTTTACATTCAACAGTCATTTCCATAGGTGTTGCCTATCTAAATCATTCAAACAATTATTACCTAGGTCAGAGCGTGGCAAGCCGGAATAACCGACAACTAATCAGCCGGGCCCTATCAAACTAGACCTTGACGGTGTGAATGGCTCCATCATTGGAGAGTAGCGCTCGCTTAGGTCCGTGAATGGGATCTTCCACAATAATGGTTTGATCGCGACTCGCACCCAGCGAAACAATGGCGATCGGAACCTCCATCAACTCCGCCAGAAACTTTAGGTAGTCTAGCGCTTGCTGGGGTAGATCTTCTAGCGTACGGCAGTGAGCCGTTGATTGTTTCCAACCCGGTAGCATTTCATAGATCGGACGGCATCGAGCAAATTGACGAGCACTGCCAGGCAGATCCTCACACCGTTGCCCGTCAATCTCATAGGCGACACAAATTTTGATGGTGTCGAGTTCATCGAGAACATCGAGTTTGGTAATTGCCAGGCAGTCTAATCCATTAATACGAACCGCATAACGACCAATGACTGCATCAAACCAACCACAGCGGCGCTTGCGCCCAGTCGTGGTGCCAAATTCAGCGCCGCGATCGCACAGTAATTCGCCCACTGAGCCATTTAGTTCTGTCGGAAAGGGGCCCTCACCGACCCGAGTGGTATAGGCTTTAGCTACGCCAATCACGCGGTCAATAATGGTGGGACCTACACCTGCACCGACACACGCACCACCGGCGACTGGGTTAGAGGATGTGACATAGGGATACGTGCCATGGTCAAGATCAAGAAGCGTGCCTTGCGCTCCCTCAAATAAAATATTTCGTCGCCGCTTGACCGCGCTATAAATCTGTAAGGAGCTGTCTACGATATGAGGACGAAGTCGCTCAGCATACCCCACATATTCATCAATAACAGCCTCCGGATCGAGTGGGGGCAATTCATAAAGCTTTTCTAGAAGCACATTTTTGCAGGTCACAGTCCAGTGAAGTTGTTCCCGCAACCCATCCCGATCCATCAAGTCGATAATCCGAATGCCTGTCCGCTCTGACTTATCCGTATAAGTGGGCCCAATGCCTCGGCCTGTCGTCCCAATTTTGTAACTGCCGCGACGTTCTTCAGCTGCCTTGTCAATCAACCGATGATACGGCATCGTGACATGAGCCGTTTCGGAGATGAACAGATTCTCTGTAGAGACATTCAACGCTTCAAGCCGATCTAGCTCTGCAATCAGCTCTTTAGGGTCAATGACGGTTCCAGCACCAATAATACACTGAGTATCTGGGTAGAGAATACCTGACGGAATGAGGTGCAGCTTAAACGTTTGTCCTTGAACAACAACCGTATGCCCCGCATTTACTCCCCCCTGGTAACGAATAACGAGATCGGCAGACCTACTGAGTAGATCAGTGATCTTCCCCTTCCCCTCATCGCCCCATTGGGCTCCAATTACAACAACGTTAGCCAAGGGTTTCCTTATTGCCTAAAGTTTCCACAAACTCTAATTATCTTAATATGACGGCTTAAATGTCAACCTATATTTTTGATTTTGAGCGTCATATCACCAAGACGGGTGAAATCCGAAGCGAATATCTCAAATTTCAGAAAAAACTAGGTTTGATTATCTATCATTTTATGTAAGCACGCGCAGCTAGGTGCTTTAAACGACTAAGAAGGTTTATCGAAATCACTGGAATGTTGACATTAGTCAGGCCAAACTGACTCAAGTCCGTATATGGCAATCCCAGATGGGTTGTGAGCGGTGGGGCGGGCGACGCCCGCCCCACCGCTCACACACAATTCCCAAGCGACTTAGGATCGCTGTATTTAAGTTGCTGTCAGTGAAATCCTAAGTTCTGAATTATTCAACACAGAGAGGTTTTTCTTGTGACGTTATATGCCGAATTACATCGACATCTCGGCGGGTCCGTTGTCCCTCGTATTCTTTGGCGCTATTTTCAGCGCAATCATGCTGATTTAGCGCAACGATTTTTAGACTATGCTTCATTCGAGCACTTTTACACCCAGCCTCGCAATACCCTAGATGAATATTTAGAGTTACATACTCTGGTTGAGAGTGTGCAGACGGCAGAAGCGTTGCCCTATTTTATTTATCGATTGATGCGAGGTGCATATATTTTCGAGAATCTAGCGTATCTAGAGCTACGCTACACTCCGTACCTGCGGACACCGGAGCATTTGAGTCAAGCTGATCGAATCGAATATATGGCTCATATTGTTGATGTCGTGGGCAAAGCCAGCCAAGTGGGTGAATATCCCATCGTGACTAGCCAAATTTTGTGTATGCACTCTCGGTTACCCTATGAGGTGAACCGTGCAATTGTAGAGCTAGCCGCTAAAAACCCCCACTATATATGTGGAATCGATTTAGCAGGAGGCGATGCTCACTATGGCGATCGCCTTGGAGAATTCGTTGATCTCTATCGCTATGCGCGATCGCTAGGGCTCAATACCACCGGCCACGTTTATGAAACTCAGGACGGATGCTATCCAGAACTGCTACCCTATCTCATGCGAATCGGGCATGGGATCCAAATCCCACTGCGTCATCCCGATCTCCTGAAGGAATTAGCAGACCGGCAACAATGCCTAGAAGTGTGTCCTACGACTTATCTCAAAACCGGAACATTAGACAGCATTCAAGAACTTAAGGGTGTCTTTGAGCGATGTTTTGATGCTGGCGTTGATATCGCCATTTGTACCGATAATGCCGGGCTTCATAATGTTCGATTACCGTTTGAGTATGAAAGCCTCCTTACCCAAGATGTAATCGGCTTCGAGGAACTCCAAGTCTGCCAAGATGCAGCATTCCGCCACGCATTTGCATGGCCCCATCGCCAACGACCAACCTCTATTCTCACCAGAGTCTTACAGTCTCAACTCGACAGCGACATGTCTAACGCGTCGTCTGAGCAGTCAGGTCTTCAAACTCTAGAACTGAGCCACTAATCTGTAGCAGTTCTTGACGATTTGTAAAAAAAGGTGGAGGGGGCGCTGCCCCTTCTTGGGGACTTCGTCTCCAAACCCCTTTAGGTTTTTCTCACAATTTATAGCGGTGTGCGCTTGGGTTAAATACGGTGGTGTGGGGACGTGGCGCGCCCCCACACCACCATTTCCGTACTTGACGCAATTGCAAA
>DBGGTD010000543.1:0-4385 GCA_051162585.1 Elainellaceae cyanobacterium | reverse complement strand
CCACGATAATTCGCTCCGTAATCGGCTCCCGCGCGCCACAGTCCATACACTCGACCACGCCACCCAGCTTAATTAGATCCTTTGCCATTCGTTCCCGCATAGCCTTCGTCCGTTCCTTGTTATACTGCATCTCATTACTCCCATTCATCTCTATATATTGGGGGTGGAGATTTACCACCCCATAATCAATCTTCTCAGCTGGCAATCCCCGGCATCAACACCGCCGGATCACCCCATCGTCCCGTCTGGCACTCAATCAGACAGAAGCAGACAAATCCAAGGTCAATGCCTTTAGCCCGTTCGACCTCCACATAAACACCACGGAAGAACCAATTCTTCTGCACCAGATCAGCACACCATTCATAGGTATCAATCGGTGCCCCATAATCCTCGCCGTCCTTCTCCAGATAAC
Source organism: Elainellaceae cyanobacterium (assembly GCA_051162585.1). Taxonomy (GTDB): domain Bacteria; phylum Cyanobacteriota; class Cyanobacteriia; order CAZCXK01; family CAZCXK01; genus DBGGTD01. The sequence goes on along the minus strand of DBGGTD010000543.1, from coordinate 3,973 downwards.
CCGCCTCAACCGCACGGTTCAAAAACTGCTCAGCCATCTCCGGCGGGACAGGTCCCATCGGTGGAATCTGACGCTTACTCATCATCCACCTCCACCGACTCCGCAATCTCCTGAACATCCCCCAAGAACTCATTCCAATGGAACACAAATTCGTTGAAGATGTCCTGTAAAGCCTGCTCAATCGTCTCCACTTCCTTCGCACGGAATCCATCGACCCCCATCTTCTGCACCTTGCGCTCGATACTCGCGGTTGTAAGCAGTTGCACCTGACGCAACAGGTTATTCTGCGTCGGCAGATCCAGCGTGTGACACATCGTCATAAAGTGGTTGAGGCAAATCCGCAGCTCCTCATACTGCATCAGCAACGCCACCTCATCCGCACCATCCGTCTCCGGCATCCGTCTCTGCGGACTATCCCACGGCTCATCAGCTGGGCGGGGCTCATTCTGATATTGTGACGGGCGACGCTCACCCGATACCCGACCACTCTCCGGGTCACTCGGATAATCCGTCTCGCCATACCCCATTAAGTCGACATCCGCACGTCCCTTGATTGCTTCGTCGGTCCGCCCGGTATCATGCTTCCATTGTTCGTATTCGCTGGGGCTATCATCTGTGCGACGCTTGTTTACATCCACAAATTCGCGATCTTCTGCCTGTTGGGTGGGGTTCGATGGCACATAATCCAACACCACAGGGTAGTATTCCACAATCGCCTTAGCCGACATCATCCGAAAGTCACGACCTGTCGCATCGTGCATCTCAACTTGCCAGTCGCCTCGATCAAATTTACGGATAACCTTGATATAAGGAATCTCTGCACCATCACCTCTCCGTCGGATTTGCCCCGCACTAATGGGGTTGCCCTCGGTAGTGTCTGGCGGGGTAGGGGAGTCGTACCGCTGCGAATACCCACTCCCCACCTGCAAATCTCCGTCATTGTCCCCCATGGGGGACATTTCGCCTTTTTTGTCCTGTTTGGGTTCAAAACGTTCCGGATGCAAGATACGGCGACAGCGACGCTCTGACCAGTTCTTCTCGTCAGCATACGACCAATTCTTATCGTCGAGATTGAGCAAATCACGATACCGTTGAACATTTTTACGGCTCCACCCTCCCCTAGCCCCAAGAATCTGTGTCATCTTTCCATACTTCACCGGGAACTCGTTACCGTCGGCAACTTGTGCATAGAATGTTCTGTCACTTACACCTGTTTTGACGATGTCTTCGTATGTATCGAAGTTAAACTCGTCCTGATACATATCCATCAGCAGAAGGGCTAGTTGACGCGCGCGTTCAATTGCATTTAACTCCACCCGCGCACCATTTTCCGCAGCTTGCGCCCATACGTCTGGCTTATCGGTCTGCACCGCCGGAATCATCGACCATTTCTCAATGTCATCGTCGTACAAATGAAGGATATGATGTGCTAACCAGCGACGCTCCCCCGCGATAATCTGCCCACCAGTTCCCTCTTGGCAAATTTGAATCGGGTTCAATAACCCGTCCCGTCGGATACTCGCCGCCAGCTTCAGTAGGTCGACATAACGACTGGTAATCGGTTGCGTCTTCTCGTCAACATCAATAGGATTCTTCTCGTCGATCAACCCGCGCACCACAAGATGGGGTAGGATAGGCTTGCCATATTCCTTCTTAACAGCATCACCCCAGCGATTGAGAAGTTCTTCGACCTCATCAGCCGTCCCGTCCCAATCGCCGCGGACGGACAGAGGCACTGTTCGGCGGGGTTGCGTCACGTCCGCCCGTAGCTTGTAAATATCCACAGGCTTACCCGTGATGCGCTTCCCGCTCGGTTGTAGTCCACCTGTCCCAAACGCCGCATCATCGACCGCCTGAATATCCACTTCTGGTTCGCTGTCAAATACACCTGAATCAAATTTCTTTTTACTCATGGTTTTGTTCCTTACTTAATTTCCATACCCACTCAAAAAACTGAAGCATTTGCCAGTGTTCGAAGTCATCTTCCACGTACTCATCCACCAGCTCACTTAACCGGGTCGGGATGCTCATCAACCCGGTATCCGCAGAGAACGCCTGCTCAATTTCCGTAATGATCTCTTCCTGTGTCATCACGCACCCAGCTTACGGCGCACTTTATTTACCATGCCCCAAACTTCGTCGGTCGCTTGGTGGGAGGGGTCATAGGCAAATAAGGTCTTACGAACCAACTGAGACTCACGCCAGATGGTGCGCTTCGCAATCGGATTCCATACGTAATTGCCATATTGTTGTTTTGCCATCTTGATGACATGCTGATGCGCCGCCGTCTGCATCTCTGTCATCGTCATCTGCACACCCAAAATAGTGCACTTGCCCAGACCCATGTTTTCGCGCATCTGGTTGATCTTCGGTACACGTCGCATCGACTTCAATAACCCGTCGCTACTAAACATCTCCGGCTGAGAAGGGTAGAGTACATAGTCGCTGGCGACATAAATCAGTGTATGAAGCATCGACGCATCCGGAGACGTATCAATCACCACCACATCCACAAGCGTCTCAATCTCTTCTAACCGCTCATGCAAGAGTTCAAGCCCATCCGTCGCCATCGGAATCAGACGATTCTTGATATTGCTCGGCATCAGGTACAATTGACCATCCGCGCCATAATCACCTGCATAAACAGATGGCGGCACTTCAAATGTCTCTGTACCCCATTCATTGCCGTCGATCAGCAGGTTAAACAACCCGCCGCGCTCAGCCTTACCCAAGTGCAACGTAGAGTGCGCCTGAGCATCGGCATCAATCAACAACACCCGATTCCCGCGAATCGCCAGACCCGCCGCCAGATGTGTACTCAGCGTCGTCTTACCAACGCCGCCTTTTTCGTTTAACAAAGTAATAACTTTCATTTGAATAGCCTCCTGTGCTATACTAGATTCAACATCTCGGAGTGAGGTGGACTTCCCAGGTCTTCACCTTAAGTCCCCCCACTCCCTCCCACTTCTATAGCGAGAGCCTTGTAAAAAAAACTAATCTTCCGTATACCGACGAATGCGTTTGCGTGTCTTCTGCATCCGCTTCCGTCGTGCCCGTCTGTCATGCTGTTCCGCAATATCGTCAATCACCCGCATATCGCGCTTCTGTGCCTGCTTCCATTGCTTGTCGCGCTTCATTTCACGACGCACAACCTTGCGCAGGCGTTCCGTTTCCTCTTCGCTGACCGTCTCGCGGATATTCTGCATAAGGTCAACCTGCTCGTTATCCCGATAATTCCGTATTGAGTGATCTAAATCGACCCACTCGACATCCCCTTCTTTGTGGGGACAGACATACCCCACCACTTCCACCAGCTTCCCATCGACGATCTGAGTATCTCTCGACACTTCTTGCCGTCGCTGATTGCAAATTGGACAGCGTCCTTTCTTCATCTCACATCTCCAAAAAACTAAATGAATAAACAATTCCAAATTGTGACCGACAGGGCGGGGATTATTTACCACCGCACAATGTCACTTCTCTGCACCAATTAACTGATGTCCCTCAGATGGCGATACACATACCCGGTGGCTTTCTTGAAAGCATGAACGGGTGACTCGTACAAGAAGTCGTCTGAATGTTGCGCTTCATCGACCGACAGCACCCACGCATACAATGGTTTATCCTTGCCCTCTAAGATATGTTCTTCGATGTCGATATGGACGGACACCAGTTGGTTAATCTGACGACCTTCGTTCATGATGCCCCTGCTACTTTCGGCAACGGCTCCCGCAAACGAAGAAACGTCCAATACACCACCGTCTCCACATAGCTCTTATTCGAGTCAGGGATATACATCGACGCATACTCCGCATGTTCCAGCCGATACCCATCCGCAATAATCTCATTCAGCAGTGCAGATGCTTCGTCCATGTGGAAGCCATCCTTATCACGGATCACGCAGAACTCAATCCGCCGCTCCCGCACCATCGGCACAGGCTCCTGCACATCATCATCATCATCATCCGTAGGG
>DBGGTD010000542.1:0-6422 GCA_051162585.1 Elainellaceae cyanobacterium | reverse complement strand
TTACCAGCGCGCTCACGATTATGCTGGCTGCGATCGCCGGAATTTCTCTCTTCGTTGGCGGCATCGGCATCATGAATATCATGCTGGTTTCTGTCAAAGAACGCACCCAAGAAATTGGTCTGAGAAAAGCGATTGGCGCGTCTCAGCAAGACATTTTGGTGCAATTCATGATCGAGGCAATCATCCTCGCTGCAACGGGCGGGGTGGTCGGCACAGGCTTGGGCATTACCGGCACCCTACTCATCGGACTGGCAACACCATTTCAACCCGGCATCTCTGTTGCCGCTGCCGGTGTCGCAGTTGTTGTATCGGGCGGGATTGGGCTCTTCTTTGGTGTAGTGCCTGCTCGCCAAGCCGCCAAGCTTGACCCAATCGTAGCGCTCAGAAGTGCTTAGAGACTCGCTTGTCATAAGCTAACACTAGCAATGACTCTGTACGGGCAAACGGCCATTTGCCTATCCCCTCCTTTCCCATCCATCCTTCTCTTCTCCCACCCTCCATGTCTCAAACCATCATTCGTCTTGAACCATTTTCAAAATTTATGGCTCCGGCAATACCGAGGTTCGAGCATTGTCAGATGTTAATCTAACCGTCGAAGCGGGGGAATATTGCGCCATTATGGGGCCGTCAGGCTCTGGTAAATCGACCGTCATGAATATCATCGGCTGCCTCGATCGCCCAACAAAAGGCAGATATTATCTGGATGGTGTTGATGTTGCCCATCTCGATGACACTGAACTGGCTCACATCCGAAATCGCAAAATTGGATTTGTGTTTCAGCAGTTTCATTTGCTGCCGCAGCTAACAGCCATTGAGAATGTCATGCTGCCGATGGTATACGGCGGAGTGTCTTCTGATGAACGGCACGATCGCGCAGCTGACGCTCTCACTCGCGTTGGATTAGGAAACCGCCTCAACAACCGTCCAACTCAACTATCGGGGGGGCAACAACAGCGGGTGGCGATCGCTCGCGCCATTGTCAACCGTCCGGTATTGCTGCTGGCAGACGAACCCACAGGAGCACTCGATACCCACACCACTAAAGAAGTGATGGATATTTTTGCGGAGCTCAATGCAAGCGGCATTACGGTCGTGATGGTCACGCATGAAGCAGAAGTGGCTCGACTCACGCAGCGAATCGTTTGGTTTCGGGATGGCGAAGTGATTCACAATCACCTTGCACCTAGCGAAATTGCCCAAGTCGCATTGGCAACTTAACAGCATCTTCTTTAAATGACTTGAGTTTGCCTGCATTTTGCTTGGTTCTTTCGCCAATAATGTAGTATGTTGTAGTATGCTGAGTGATGCATGGCTATGATGTCTCAAATTGCTCCAACGCGTCCACGTGAAGCAACGGCCCTAGTTGCCTATGATTTATGGAAACTGTATCGCGATCGCCCCGTCGTTCAGGGCGTCAACTTTTCGCTAAATTCAGGTGAAATTTTGGGGCTACTCGGTCCAAACGGAGCGGGTAAAACGACTACAGTTGGCATGCTCTATGGGGCTGTCGTCCCGAGCCGAGGATTTGTCCGCTTGGGGACTCTCGACGTACAAGGAAACGGGCGTCGGGCACGAAATCACATGGGCATCGTCACCCAAGAAGATAATCTCGACCCCGATTTTTCGGTGTTTGACAATTTAACCTTCTTTGCCCACCACTACCGGATTCACGGCAAAGCAGCTCGACAGCGAGCTGGAGACTTGTTGGCTCAATTAGAGCTTGAAGAGTATGCTCATCATCAAGTCAATGAGCTATCAGGCGGGCTAAAGCGGCGATTGGTGTTGGCACGGGCTCTCATCAATGACCCGCTCGTGGTGTTTCTCGACGAACCCACGACCGGCCTTGATCCCGATGCCCGCCAAGAATTTTGGAAACTTGTCCTCGACCTCAAGCAACAGGGGTGTGGCGTCTTGCTCACAACCCACTATATGGACGAAGCTCAGCGATTGTGCGATCGCCTTTTATTGCTTCAGCAAGGCACCATCATTGATGAAGGAACTCCGCTAGACCTGATTAAACGTACCATAGGCAGCGAAGTCATCGAAATAGAGGGCGTAGATGAGTCTCAACTCCAAGCCTTAGCCACGCAAGCGAATACCTGGTGTCGCTCCTTTGGAAAGGGCTATCTGTTGGCGCTCCCTGCCGACCCAGACCCGCTCTGGCAGCAGCTCAGTGCCCTCCCATCTGCTCGACTCAACCGACGTTCCGCCAATCTCGAAGATGTATTCCTTCGCCTAACTGGGAGAATGCTGGAATGAAATATCCAATGATTACACCGTGGGGTGTGTACTCGGTTTGGCATCGCCATGCGAGAGTCTATCAGCGTACCTGGCTCGTCAATTTCTTACCCCCCATTTCAGAACCGATTGTCTACTTGATTGCCTTTGGATATGGCTTGACGCCCTTAGTGGGGGAGGTGACCTACAACGGTCAAGCAGTTTCGTATTTAGAGTTCATCGCTCCCGGAATGATTGCACTCGGCGTATTGTTCCAATCTTTCTTTGAAGGCGCCTTTGGCAGCTTTATTCGGCTCAATTTTCAACGAACATGGCATGCCCTGTTGACGGCTCCCCTCAGCTTTTCTGAAGTGTTTGTGGGAGATTGGCTGTGGGCAACAACTAAGGGCATGATTGCGGGTAGTCTGACCGGACTTGTTGCCGTCGTTTGGGGGCTGTATTCCGGGTGGACACTGCTCGGCTCTATTCCCTTTATGTTTTTGGGAAGTTTGCTATTTGGCAGCATGGGGTTACTGACTGCCGGAGCCGTACGCCGAGTTGATCAAATTAACGTGCCGATTTTTGTCGTGATCATTCCTATGTTTACCCTCTGCGGTACCTATTTCCCGCGTGATACCCTGCCACCGGCCTTAGAAAACGTTGCGAGTTTATTGCCGTTGGCTCCACTCGTAGACTTGTTACGCTGGCATATGGGGTTACCGTCATTATGGTGGCTCAGTTTGATCTGGCTAGTCGGGTTGATGGCGCTGTGTGTTGCGCTAGCCGTTCGAGTCATCTATCCCCAGCTTATTCGTTAACGAATGGATGCCCTGTGATCCCAAAAGATAGTAGAGTAAAGCAACGCACGAGTTGTCTAGCCACCCAAGCGTAACGGCACATGGATTCTGGCGGTTTATCTCAAAACACACTCCCAGAACAGTTAATCGACCTCGCGCTTCGTTCTGGCGCCGGAGCAGCTGAGGTATTTCAATCACAATCGTTATCTCGCCCAGTCTTTTTTGAAGCAAATCGGTTAAAGCAATTAGAGAGTTCTCAATCAGAAGGGATCGCGCTGCGGCTCTGGTTTGAAGGCAGTCCTGGGCTGGCGGTGGCGTATGGTTCGGTAGAGCCACACATCTTAGTTGATCGTGCGATCGCCCTGAGTCACCTCAATGAACCTGAAACGATAGAGCTTGCTTCTGCCTCTAGAGCGTCGTATCCAGATTTAGGAAAGACGATTCCGGTTGAGCAACTGATCGACTGGGGCATGGAGGCGATCGCCCTGGTTCGTCAATCATATCCTGAGATTCTTTGCACTGCAGAATGGGAATGCGAGGCAGAACTTACGCGCCTTGTGAATTCTCGCGGATTAGATCTGAGCTATACCGATACAACACTCAGTTGTTACATGTCGGCAGAATGGGTACGCGGGGATGATTTTTTGAGCGTATCGGATGGGCAAACCCAACGATGCTATCTTGACCCCGCTGCCCTTGCCGAACAAATCATCCAGCGACTTCAGTGGTCAGAAACCAACACCCTAGCCATCAGTGGGCACATGCCCATTCTGTTTACCTCAAAAGCAGCGGATATGCTTTGGGGAACTGTCCAGGCAGCGCTCAACGGTAAGCGAGTCATCGAACGGGCATCTCCCTGGAGCGATCGCATTGGAGAGTTGGTGACATCCTCAGCATTAACGATTTGCCAACAACCCGATGACGGTCCGTACAGTTGCCCATTTGATGACGAGGGAACTCCCACCCAGCCGATCACCTATCTTAAAGAGGGCATATTGCAGCTCTTTTATACCGATCGCACCACAGGGAGATCTCTTGGGAGCGGTACGACGGGTAACGGATTTCGCCCCAGCCTAGGAAGCTACCCAACTCCTGGGCTGTTTAACATTTTGATTGAACCGGGCTCAAAGTCGCTTCCCGAACTCATTCAATCGCTCGATCGCGGTATTATTGTTGACCAGATGCTCGGCGGTGGGGCAGGCATTTCGGGCGAATTTTCGGTGAATGTCGAGCTGGGATACCGAATTCACAATGGCAACATTGTGGGTCGTATCAAAGACACGATGGTCGCCGGAAACGTCTACACCGCGCTAAAACAGCTTGCCGAAATCGGCTCAGATGCCGCCTGGAATGGCCCGTGCTACACCCCATCAATCATCGTCGAAGGGTTATCTACCATCGGTAGAGTCTAGCCCGAATTGTTCATGCCCTTTGTATAGCCCTGAGACTAATATTCAATCTTTTCCCCCGGCAAGGCTGGCATGAGTTCAGGCGGTTGACGAACTTGAGTCGCCTGCTCAAACGCATAGGCAAATCCGAGGAGCTTGGGTTCGCCGTATGCTTCTGCCATAAACGATAACCCCACAGGTAGCCCGTGAGAGGTATATCCCATGGGCAGGGTGACATCAGGGAATCCGGCAATATTAGCTAAATACCCCGCCGTGTAAGGATCGCCCACATTACAAACATACGTTGGGTCCTCTGTATCAAACAGGGGGCTTGCCGGACACGCCATTGTTGGATAAATAATTGCGTCTAGGCTTTCTACATCCATCTGGCTAAGAATTTGATTGCGAACCGCCGGAATTTCGTTAGACACGGCGTATAAATATCCGGTATCTGCTAATCCCGCACTCTCTTCAGACTCTACAAATCCTGAAATTCGCCCCGGATTGACGGGCGTTTCTGAGGTCACAACCTCAGGCGACATGCTGATCGCGATAATGTCGCTCAGAGTTTTAGGAAATTCGCGAGCAAGGGTTGACAAATAGATCTCAAGTTGGGGTTCAAACTCTGCTGTGACTGCTGGACTCATGACGCTCCACCCCGATTGCAGCGTTTCTGAAAACTGAACATCTACGACGGTGGCACCCAACTCTTCTAATGTGGCGATCGCCTGGTCTGTCAGCTCATCGACCTCAGGATTGCCGCCTAGAAAATCGCGCGCTATCCCAATCCTGGCGCCGTTTAGAGAATCGGCATCTAAAAATTGGGTGTAGTCTGTGTAGAATTGCCCGTCGCTTTCGAGCGTACGCGGGTCGCTGAGGTCAATACCTGTCATAAACCCAAGGGCGATCGAAGCATCGGTGACCGTCCGCGCCATCGGCCCTCCGACATCGAACGACAACGTGAGGGGAACAATCCCGTCGCGGCTGGTGAGTCCAAGCGTTGGCTTAATGCCCACCAACCCCGTCACTGAGGCAGGCCCGCGAATGGAGCCTGCGGTATCGGTTCCAGTTCCAAAGACTGCAAAATTTGCGGCGATCGCGGCGGCTGTGCCACTGCTCGATCCAGACGCATTGCGCAATAGCCGATAAGGATTCAGGGTCAACCCGCCCAGCGAACTGTAGCCCAAGCGCCCATAGGAGAGGGCAAACTCGCTCATATTGGCTTTGCCGAGAATGATAGCGCCTGCCTCTCGAAGCTGCTGAACAACAAATGCATCATCGGGCGGCATAGAGCCTTTGAGCGTAATCGACCCGGCGCTAGTCGGCAGGTCTACAGTGTCATAGTTGTCTTTGAGAATGATTGGCATCCCGTGGAGTATGCTGCGGGCTCCGTCAGTTTGCCGTTCTTGATCGAGAGCTTGAGCAAGTGCGATCGCATTTGGGTTGAGCGTAATTAGAGAATTGATTGCGGGGCCTTGTTGGTCATAGGCAGCAATACGATTGAGATAAAGCTGAACCAACTGCTCGGATGTGAGGGCTCCGGCCTCAAAGGCTTGATTGATATCGGTGATGGTAGCGTCTGTTAACCGAAACGTTTCTGCCAATGTGGTTTGAACGTCTGTCAAGAAAACAATCGCAGAGGTGGAAACCGTGGCGATCGCCCACCTCACCCATGTCGAATTGCCCATAACCCCTCAACACCTTTAACACTCGGCTACCCTAGCGCGGGGCTGTTGAGCAAGTCGTTACAAGAGCTACATTTTTCACTACAAAAACCCTCTGCATTCAGCAGAGGGTTTCTTAAAACAAGAGCAACGCTTGAGTGTGCATTGAGATGGGTCTAATGTCCTAATCCTTGAATGATTTCATCCCGCTGACGTTCGCCAAGCTGATTACCTTGTCCATCGATGAACTCATCACGCTGACGCTCAGAGAGTTGATTGCCCTGTCCGCTGACAAATTCATCGCGCTGACGGTCGGAGAGTGAGAACGTTGACTGACGTGAATTTTGAGAAACGAC
>DBGGTD010000541.1:0-2857 GCA_051162585.1 Elainellaceae cyanobacterium | reverse complement strand
GTATATTGTTGCGTCCGTCTTTTGTAAAAGTTCGGAAAGGATAGACGCACCGATAAAGCCTGTTGCTCCTGTTAATAGAATTGTTTGGGGAGTTGTCCAGCGTGTTTTATCAATGACCGGAGCCTCGATTGTGAAATCTAGAGCGGTCTCAACTTGTAGTTGTTGTATTGTTATTCGTCTATCTGGGGCTGATATCGTAGAGGCAGTAGTTTGCTGAATTTGCTGAACAAGACCACTGATAGTTGGCACCTTAAAAAAATCATCTAGCGATACACTACTTTGATAGGTCTGCTCGACTTGAGACATTAATTCCATCAGGCGAAGCGAGTTGCCCCCCAACTCAAAAAAGTCGTCTGTGATTCCAATTTCTTCGATGTCTAAGACGGCTGACCAAATGACTGCTAGCCCCCGCTCTAGTGGAGTTTTGGGAGGGACCAATGCGCCAGCTAAATTGGGTCTGATGTTTCCCGGTAACGGCAGAGCCTTGACATCGACTTTGCCATTCGGGGTAAGCGGCAAAGAGGCGATCGCAACAAATGACGAAGGCACCATATAGTCAGGTAGCCGCTGCTGTAAATAAGAACGAAGGTGTCGATAAAAGTGGTGCGCTGCTTTTTCTTTGAGTGGATTGTTGGCATAGGATTGCCAAGGCTTTTGTGGGCGAGCAGTATGTGGGTGTATTAATTCGATTGGTAACGGGTTAGGCTCAGAAGTGGGCGATCGCCGTTTGATCAAAATATCGTAACGCCCATCAGTCAACCCTTCTAACCAGTTCACGGTGACATCGTAGTGCAAATCTTCGCAAAGTTTCCACACATCTTCTGGGTCTATACCATCGGGCTGATCTAGCTGTGCGTGAGCTTGCCGCAATTCCTCTACCCTAATCGGGCCAGGAGACTGTTTGAGCAACTGTAACGCTCTAGCTGCAGGTAAAACCCTTGCATTCGGGACATTGTGAATACCTAAGACTGATGGGCGGGTGTCTACCAACCGTTGGCGTAATGCTGCAACCGTCAATCGGTGCTGGTGCCAGTCTAACGAAGGATATTCGACTGGAGCTGTTACTTCAGAACTGATGTGTAAGATAGCATCATACCGAAACTGGGTTAGTTCATTCTCAAATTCCCCTCGCTTTAATACGACTTGAACGTGAGTGATTTGCGGCAGATGATGTTGAAGAGCTGTAAAAAATTGAGGATCTAATGTAAGTTCACCTTCCAAATCGAGCCGTTTTTGGATGCGATCGCAGAGGTCATTGGTTAACAAGTCATTGGATGCCTGAAACATCTCGACCGACGCAGCAAATACTTCTTGCAATGCGTAGTTGCGAATATCTCCGATAAAGATCATGCCTCCGGGTTTCACAACCTTGACTGCCTGTTTAATCACGCTTAGGAGATAGTCAAGACTTGGAAAGTATTGAACGACCGAGTTGATGATGATGGTATCAAACGACTGAGGTTTTAGTCCTTCAAAGTTATCCGCAGTTCGTTGTTCAAGGGCGACCTGTGGCAGATTTATCGAGGATTGTTTGAGCTGCTGGTTGACATAGTTTAAGGCAGCCTCTGAGAAATCAGTGCCAACGTATTGGGCGCAGGACGGCGCAATGCGAAAGAGGAGTAGACCCGTGCCACAGCCAATTTCTAAAACCCTTTGGGGCTGAAGTGCAAGAATTCGATCGACCGTATTATCGACCCACTCATGCATCTCACCATCAGGAATAAGAGAATTTGTATAGGTGCTAACCCATCCGCTGATATTAAATGTGTCATCCCATCCGGATTTGGCAGGATTCAAATGGTCGTCGTTGTGAATAAACCGCCATTGGTTAATTTGTTCTGCTTCGAGTTGAGAGCGATTCGCTCCATCCAGGTATTCTGCATCGTGTGAATCTTGGATTATATAGGCAATGAGATGTTTGTCGCCTGAGGCATCATCTCTAGCTACGACAATTGCTTGCTGTACTGCGGGATGTTGAGCAAGTACGGTTTCGATTTCTCGCAGCTCGATGCGAAAACCACGAATTTTTTCTTGGCGATCGCTTCGATCGAGGAACTCTAAATGACCATCTGGGCGACATCGCACCAAATCCCCCGTCTTGTAGACTCGGACGGGAGAGTTGCTATTTATATTAACCAATACAAACCGTTCTGCCGTCAGTTGAGGGCGATTGAGATAGCCGCGTGCCAGTCCTGAACCCGCGATATATAGCTCACCTATTTCGCCTACGGGAACAGGTTGCCTATCTGCATCAAGAACATAGGTTTGAATGTGTGGGAGCGGTTTTCCGATGGGAATCGAGTCGTTATCAGTGTGAACAGCATTTTCTCCGACTAAATTGCACCAGGTGACAACGATAGTTGATTCAGTTGGCCCGTATGTATTAATCAATCTCACGTCTGGGCTAATGTAGGTCTTCCAGGTATTGAGCCATCGAGGTAGTGCTCGTTCTCCTCCTATGAGCACCACCCGCACAGTTTCCGGAAAGCGGGTTGTTGATAATCCACCACAGAGTTTGTGCCAGAAAGCAGTGGGAAGATCTAAAACCGTCAGCCCAAAGTCATCACACGCCTTGAAAAATGAAGGAACCGAGTGCATCATGTCCGGGGTACGCAGTACAAGCGTCGCCCCTCGCGTAAGGGTAATGAAGATTTCTTCGACAGCTTGATCAAAATTAATCGATGAAAACTGTAGCACGCGATCGCTCGCAACGATGCCATATGCATCACCTGCATCTCGTACAAAATTGGCTAATGATGCATGGTCAATCATCACGCCTTTGGGCATTCCGGTTGAGCCAGATGTATAGATGACATATGCCAAATTATCAGGTTTTGCCAGCGGTTCAGGGTTTTGG
>DBGGTD010000540.1:0-5799 GCA_051162585.1 Elainellaceae cyanobacterium | reverse complement strand
GGATGAACAGGGACACTCTGATCTGTTTCCGCACCTGAAAGGTCTTAGAAACGGTGATACAGCCAGCTCCGCCATTAAGCAGGTCGCTTCGGGACGATTTGGAGTGACTCCCGAATATTTAATGGACGCAAAGCAAATTGAGATCAAAATTGCTCAAGGTGCTAAGCCTGGAGAAGGTGGACAATTGCCAGGACGCAAAGTGAGTCCCTATATTGCCATGTTGCGGCGCTCTAAGCCCGGAGTTTCGCTGATATCGCCTCCTCCTCATCATGATATTTACTCCATCGAAGACTTAGCTCAACTCATTTTCGATCTCCATCAAATCAACCCCGATGCAAAAGTATCAGTGAAGCTGGTGGCAGAAATTGGAATTGGCACAATTGCAGCAGGCGTTGCTAAAGCAAATGCTGATGTGATTCAGGTGTCTGGGCATGACGGCGGCACTGGCGCTTCACCGCTGAGTTCAATTAAGCATGCGGGTGTGCCTTGGGAATTGGGTGTTACTGAGGTTCATCGAGTCCTCCTGGAAAATCAGCTCCGCGATCGCATCATTCTCCGAGCAGATGGGGGTCTTAAGACGGGCTGGGATGTCTTAATGGCAGCATTGATGGGGGCTGAAGAATATGGGTTTGGCTCAGTTGCAATGATTGCCGAAGGGTGTATCATGGCTCGAATTTGCCATACTAACAACTGTCCAGTTGGGGTTGCTACTCAGCAAGAGAAATTACGAAAGCGTTTTAGTGGAACCCCAGATCATGTCGTGAATTTTTTCTATTTTGTTGCCTCAGAGGTGCGATCGCTCCTGGCAAGGTTGGGATATCGCTCTCTCAAAGAAGTTATTGGGCGCGCTGATTTGCTGAAAGCTAGAGAAGGTGCCAAGCTTTCTAAGACAGCATCTCTGAATCTCGACTGTTTGCTTCAGCTTCCAGATACCCGTCACGATCGCACCTGGTTAGATCACGAACTGGTTCATAGCAATGGGCCTGTTTTAGATAACCAGTTGCTGAGCGACCCTGATATTCAATCTGCGATCGCTCAGCAGAGTGAGGTTCAAAAATCGTATGCAGTCGTCAATACCGACCGAACGATTGGGGCTCGACTTTCAGGGGCGATCGCCCGGCAATATGGCAATACGGGCTTTGAGGGGCAGATTGTGCTTAATTTTGAAGGCAGCGTTGGGCAAAGTTTCGGGGCCTTTAATTTACCCGGAATGATCCTTAACCTCACCGGAGAAGCAAACGACTACGTTGGCAAAGGCATGCATGGTGGCGAGATTGTCATCAAACCCCTGCCGTCTGCAACGTATCTTCCCTCTGAAAATGTCATTGTTGGGAACACCTGTTTATATGGCGCTACGGGCGGCACTCTTTTCGCAAATGGACAAGCAGGAGAGCGATTTGCAGTGCGTAACTCAAAAGGACAAGCAGTCATTGAGGGGGCAGGTGACCACTGTTGTGAATACATGACAGGTGGGGTCGTCGTGGTTTTGGGTAAAGTGGGGCGCAATGTGGGCGCTGGGATGACCGGAGGTTTAGCCTATTTCCTTGACGAAGATGATACCTTCCCCGCCAAAGTCAATCCTGAAATCGTCAGAATCCAACGGGTGCTAACACCTGCTGGAGAAACGCAAATCAAGGTCTTAATTGAGGCTCATGCCCATCGCACTGGCAGTCCGAAGGCTAAACATATCCTAGATAACTGGTCTAGCTACTTACCAAAATTCTGGCAGGTAGTCCCCCCTTCAGAAGAAAATATGCCCGAAGCCAATTCTGAAATAGCTGAAGAACGCGTATTAATTCCAGCCAAGTAGTCTAAATTTTGCCGAAAAGGGCGCAGAGCAGTATCGAACTCTCTGCGCTTTTTCTATAGTCCTACGGACTCAGGTTTGTGTGTAGAGCCGCCGCGGGGGCTCTACACACGTTTAACGTCCTAACGTGAGAAGCGTAGCGCCATAGCAGAAAACTGGAGTCTCGACCGCGCAATACACACGATACTGGAACAAAAAAATACGTTATGAAGAGCCTAGATTCTATGCCCTTAAAAAGTCTGAAATGATTGTAAAACTCTTAAGCTGCCGAGCCAATCGGCTAACCCATTGAGAATGAGCTGCACCCCTACTGCCATTACAAATAGACCTAACAGTCGGCTTATGGCATGAATACCTGTTTCACCCAACATTCTTAGCAATAGCATAGACGAACGCAGCGAGATATAAATGACGGCTCCAATCAAAATAATCGCAAGGGATACAGCAATCAAGTTCAGAGCAGTTTCAACAGATAGTTCGCGCCCAGCTTGAGCGGAGAGACCTAATGTTACAGCGATTGATCCCGGACCTGCCAACATCGGAATCGTCATCGGCAGGAAAGAAATATCTTCATGATGATCAACCTTCAGGGCAGCTTCTTGATTTTCAGACACAGTTAGTCTGGGCTTGGCATTCATGGTTTGCCATGCGGCATGAAACACCACAATGCCTCCGGCAATTCGTACGACCTCCAATGAAATGCGGAAAAACCGCAGGAAGCCTCCTCCTACGAGCACGAAAAAGATGAGAACAAGAATCACATAGATGGCAGTTTTACGAGCAAACCGCCATCGTAACTGCTTTGATGCACCGGACGTCAAAATCAAAAAGATAGGGACGCCGCCGATCGGGTCTACAACCGGAAACAGAGCAGCTATACTGCCCAACATGAATTCTAAAAATTGCTGCATGCCTTAGGAGCCAAATTAGGGGCACAGACAATGCCGAATGCGACTTTATTCTCCAGTCACAGACAGATTATCCACCCAAATTCTAGGACAGATTCCTCCCGGCATAATTTCAGGCTCAGACTCCACAAAAATGATGGATTTCAGCAGGTCGCGAAAATCTCCCGCGATCGTAGCAGAGTCAATGCTGATGCGTTCACCGTTGTTAATCAACCAACCATCAAAGGGGAGCGAGAACGAACCTTGTAGAGCACTTACCCCGGCATGCAGAGCACTCAAATCATCAATCAAAATCACGTTTTCAGCCGTGTCTAGGTCATAGCGTTGATCCGCCGGATGACCTGCAAAAACATGGTAGAAATTAGAACTGACTGTGACTTTTGCCCCAATATTGGCATTACCGGTTGGCGCCGCATGAAGCCGTTTTGCGGTTCCGGCACTATGGATAAAACTCGTGAGCACCCCGTCTGTAATTAACGGAACTCGACGAGTTGGCGTTCCTTCACCGTCGAAGGTTTCTTTGGCGACATTGTCAGGATGCAGTGCATCGTCATTGACAGACAATAGCGGCGATGCGATTTGCTGCCCTAATGATTCAGGAGTTGACAAACTTTGTTTATCTAAAATGCTCTGGGCATTGTATAGGTTTGAGAAGGCTCCTAATAGACTCAAAAACGCTTCAGGCGAAAAAACAACCCGATATTTTCCAGTCTTGATTTTTTGATAATTCAAATGGCTGATTGTTTTTTCAGCCGCTTCTTGCAAGCAGCCTTCGATGTCGAGCTTTTCTAGATGACGCGCTACTTTGTAGGCACCTGCGCTGCGAGGCTTTTTGCCGTCTTGCTCAGTTTTGCTATAGAGATAAATTGAGGAATACGAACACGCCTCCTGACGCAGCGCCCCATCGCTGTTGAGATAAAACTTATTAATATCTCGTTGAGAGACGCCATTATACGGCACGCCAGCGATCGCCGGATGAGCATCTAAAAGCGCCTTCTCTGCTGCAATCAACGTCTCAATCAATCGAGAAACAGGAACTTGGGGGGAAGTTTGGTCGCCGAGGTCTGCACTAGGTAGTGTTGCTTCTGAGCTGAAATCAGGGACGTGTTCTTTAGGCCCAAACGCGCTCGCATCGTACGCAGTCTTCAACGCCAGCTCAATTCCTTGAGCATCAACATCGGTCGTGGATGTTACCCCAATCGTGTTGTCTGAATTCCAGACGCGAACAATAACGCTGGAGCGCTGAGATGCTTTGACTTGTTTAGGTTCACCGTGATCAACTTGCACATTGGTTTCATCGACGGATGACCCATAAATGTCATACTTTGCAATGCCGAGTTGACGCGCATTGGTTTCAGCATAGGATGAGATGTCTTGAACAGTTGGCATTGCTTCCTATCGACCTCCCACAGTGATTGAATCTACCTTTAAGTGAGGCTGCCCAACGGTCACATAAATGCTGCCGCTTGCAGATCCGCAGAACCCCGCAGCCAGCCCTAAATCTTGAGAGCACATCGAAATCTTATTCATGATTTCCTTGGCCTCCCCAATTAAGATTGCACCCTTTAAGGGCTTCGTCAGCTTACCGTTCTCAATCAGGTAGGCTTCCTCAACGCCAAAGTTAAATTCGCCCGTGGGCCCGACGCTGCCACCGCCCATCTTCTTGCAATAAATTCCTTTGTCAACCGAAGCAAATAGGTCGTCAATCGAATGGTCACCCGGTGCAATGTAGGTATTTCGCATCCGACTTGCTGCCGCATACGTGTAGCCTTGACGACGCCCGCTGCCCGTACGAGGATGCCCTGTGCGGACAGATCCGGCTCGATCCGATAAGAAGTTTTTTAACACCCCATTTTCAATAAGCAAGGTGCGCTGGGCTGGCATGCCTTCATCATCCATATCAATAGTGCCAAAGGCATGTGGGGAGAGTCCTTCATCCCAAGCCGTTAGGCTCTCATGAGCAATTTTTTCGCCTTTTTGCTTGGCGAAGGGAGTCGTCTGCCGCTCAATTTGAGTCGTTTCGAGCAAATGACCGCAGGCTTCGTGGAAGATGACTCCGCCAAACTCATTCGCCATGATAATTGGATAGGTGCCTGATTCGACATAATCGGCATAGAGCATTTTGCCAGCAGAGTCAGCGACCTCTTCAGCAGCAGATTCGTAATTCCAACTCTTCAAGAAATTGGGATCGCCTGTGCTTCCGACTCGCTTGCTTATTGACGAACGATGATCATTTTCGGCACACAGTAAGTTGCAGCCGACGGATTGAGTTAAGCGAATGTCGCGAGCAAATGTGCCATCGCTTGCTGCAACCAATATCTCTTGCCAATCTCGAAAATAGACAGCCCGGCGAGATTGAACATGACTCGCTTTCCGTTGGAGTTGATGGGTTGCGCTCAACAGAACATCTCCCATGTCTTGCATGGAGCTGCTAGTCGCTAGCCAGTTCTCCTTTCCGCGAGCGGACGCATAGTCTCTTAGCAATTCAAGATTGATTTCAGGGACATGAGCATAGGGCGCGGGCATGTGTAATCCCAAAATTGAAAGCCCTTTTTCTAACGCAGTTTTCAATCCTGAAAACGATAGATCGTTGGTGCTGACATAGCAGTCTCCTTTGCCGCGAAAGACCCGTACCCCCGCACCTGTAGACAATCGGGGTGAGATGCTTGTAATCGCATCATCTTCAGCGAGACAGCTGACGTAGCTGACGCGCTCTAGAAAGAATTCTATGAAGTCAGCGCCCGCTGCGCGACCAAGACCTAGGAGAGTAGAGAGCGGAGCTTCCCAACTTTCGTCGAAGCGATCGCGCGTAGATGAATACTGAAGCGTGGGCAGTTCTCTAGAGAGCAATAGCGTACTTGGCGACATATTACGTCCTCAGTCAGCAGAATAGATGAGATAAACCGGAAACTTTCGCGTTTCCTTAGTCTAACAAACTCCCTCTAATCCCGACCGCGTGCTCATCTGGCAACAAAGATCTGCTTTTAGGCTGCATCGAGTACTGTATCAATCTTTTTAGCCACATTATCAATACTTTCCATGCCGTCTACTGTAGCTAATTTCCC
Organism: Elainellaceae cyanobacterium; assembly: GCA_051162585.1. GTDB lineage: Bacteria > Cyanobacteriota > Cyanobacteriia > CAZCXK01 > CAZCXK01 > DBGGTD01. The sequence goes on along the minus strand of DBGGTD010000540.1, from coordinate 19 downwards.
TTGTTGGCCATAGTAGGGC
>DBGGTD010000539.1:0-3125 GCA_051162585.1 Elainellaceae cyanobacterium | reverse complement strand
TCGTATGGCTGGTGAGCGGCTTCGGAGCGTGGACGTTTGGCGGACCGCGTTCTAACCATATCGGAGCAAGCGGGCTAGTGTTTGGATATCTAGGATTCTTGCTGTTTCGGGGATATTTTGAGCGCAGTTTCCTGGCGATCGCCCTCGCTGTGATTGCAGGTGTGCTCTACGGAGGGGCAATTTGGGGAATTTTGCCGTTTCGGCGTGGGCGATCGTGGCAAGGGCACTTGTTCGGATTGATCGGTGGAGCACTGGCTGCCCGCTTTCTTCCCCAAATTCGACAGTGGGTAGAGATCACATTTGTTAGCTAGCGATCTGGGCAATGCGATAGGCACAGCGGCGATCGCCCGATAAGATATGCTCTGTTCGTTCAACCTGAACGGTGGGTCCCAAAATCGTATTGAAGACTTCAAGCTCTGAATGGCAAAATTGAGAACATGTTTGAGCCGCTTGACAAATTGAACAGTGATTTTCAACTAAAAGCAGCGTATTGTCAGACTGCTCAATCACTTCTGCCATATAACCTTCCCGACTACGAATATCTGCAAGGCTAGAGACGCGATCGCGCCAGTCTTGATGATGAGAAAGTTGAGTTGCGTAGGCGTGAATTTGAGCCTGAGTACGACTTGCCAACAGAACGTCAAGACCAGTTTCGCCAAAGACCTTCACCATTTCTTGAATCAAGCTAGTCACCAAGTCAGCATGATTGTCTGGAAATAGGTGGTGCGCTTTGGGGGTAAGCTGCCACAGCTTAACCGGTCGTCCCATGGGTTTACGCTCCTCTTCATACATCACCCATTGCTGAGACGATAACGCCTGTAAATGCTGGCGAATCGCCATTGGTGAAACCCCCAAACTGCCCGCCAAGTGAGTCGCAGTCTGAGGCCCTTGCATTTTGAGAAGGTTCAGAATTTGATCTTTTGCTCGGATTGGCTCGGTCTTTGTAAACTGATTCATGCTTCCGCAACGCAATTCGACATCCATTGCTCCACCCATTCAAACGAAGCAATATCGCTCGAATACTCCCTTGGGATGGTGTATCCAAACGGGGTAACGCTTAACCTTTATAGAGAATGCTTTATTCTAACCCTATCCCTCTGGAGGGGATTTGAAAATTTAGCTAGCCCATTGCGGACTTTTGATATAAGATACTATTAAAAGTCTAAATGAATTCGCCGATGAATTGATTTCAATCTTTGACCCGGTTGGTTTTTTGACTTGGGTGATTTGATTCGTTGGCGTGATTTCACTTTGTCTCGTGCAGTCTCTAAGCTGGCGCACGAATAAATTATTGCTGGTAAAAATTTGTAACTGTTTCAATTTTGTAGTCATTACAGATCATGAGGATTATGTTCAACGTAATTACGTCTAAGATTAAAGCCTGGTTTCCTGCTGAGATGGTTCACGCTCACTGCGATGGACCCTGTGGAGTTTATGATCCGGCGTCTGCTCGGATCGCAGCAGAAGCAGTTGTCTCCATGACCAAAAAGCTGGTTGACTTAGGGACTCCTGATACGGTTGAGAAAGCCAATACGTTTTCTCGCTTTGTTGCAATCAAAGAAGAGCAAGCTCAAATTGCCAAGGATGAACTGCTTATCTTGTGGACTGACTACTTTAAGCCCGTTCACTTAGAGAAGTATCCTGACTTGCATGACACCTTTTGGAAGGCTACAAAGCTTTGTTCCGCATCTAAGGTCGAGGTCAGTCTTGAGCACGCCAATGAATTGATGGACGCTATCCATAAAGTTCACAATATGTTCTGGGCAAGCAAAGAGCGTGACGTTAACTTCTACAAAGCAAGCTAGACCATTTCTGGCCTAGAGTTAAGTTTGGTAGGGTGTGATGGCGATCGCACCCTATTTGTTATTTTGAGCAAGGTTTGAACTTGAAATTCGACCCGAATGCTGGAGACTAGCATCTCAAATGATTTGGCAATGGCGAACTGGCGTAGTGTGCTACTGTGGCTGGGGCGGCGGCGGCGGCGGTTTCGCGTGACCGGAAATTCTATGGTGCCGTTGCTTCAACCCGATGAAGAAGTGTTAGTAAATCTCAACGCCTATCGCCACACATCACCTCGTTTGGGCGATATCGTCGTCGCAGAGCATCCCGATCGACCTGGATTTCGGCTCATCAAACGAATTGTGTCCATCAACGATCACGGGCACTATTTTTTGGAGGGGGATAATCGCTCAGAAAGTACTGATAGCCGAACATTTGGGTCTGTTTCAGCGGCGCATATTATCGGTCAAGTCACGAGCCGATTTTTTTAGCGATCGCCCTAATTGCGTATCCTAGAACTAGGAGTATTTCTCGTAAAAAACTCGTCTAAAAACTTATGCCTGAACTGCCGTCTGACTGGCAAATTCAGCCTACTTTCAACCTCCCTGATTCTTTTCTCAAAGCAGTTAAGCAGTCCGCGCCAGATATCCTCGGTCATCATGCTGCACAGCTTCTGTGGCAGCGAGGAATTCGAGATCCTCAACAGGTTGCTGGCTTCATTGACCCTACTCTTTATCAGCCCACGACCCCGTTTGAATTTGGAGATGAGATGAACTGGGCAGTGGAGCGGCTCCGGCAGGCATATGCTGAGTCAGAACAGGTTGCCATCTGGGGAGATTTTGATGCAGACGGTATCACAGCAACTGCCGTACTCTGGGATGGATTGGGGCAGTTTTTCTCTCAAAATGCGCGATTGATTTACTTTATTCCCAATCGGTTGACCGAATCGCATGGGCTGTCTCATTCAGGAATTCAAGCACTAGCTGAATGGGGATGCCAACTAATCGTCACATGCGACACAGGCAGCACCAATCCTTCTGAGGTCGACTATGCTCATTCGTGTGGCATCGATGTCATTATCACCGACCATCACACCTTACCGCCCAAACGCCCGCCTGTTACCGCAATTGTTAATCCTCGATCCCTGTCCGCTCAACATCCCCTCGCTAATCTTTCGGGAGTTGCCGTCGCATACAAGCTCCTCGAAGCGCTTTATCTCAGGTGTCCTGATATTCCCAAACAGCCGTTGGACAGTCTTTTGGACTTGGTTGCAATTGGTTTAATTGCTGATTTGGTAGAACTGACAGGCGACTGTCGGTATCTCGCACAAAAAGGTATTGTGCAGT
>DBGGTD010000538.1:0-3064 GCA_051162585.1 Elainellaceae cyanobacterium | reverse complement strand
CCCTCAACCTCTGTACCTATTTAATATTCTTGGTAAGGAATTTGAGATGAACGTCGTAACTCTACTTGGACTAACCGCAGGAACATTAACAACTCTCGCCTATTTGCCTCAGCTTTTCAAAACGTGGAAGTCAAAATCGGCCGATGATATTTCTTGGATAATGCTTATTACTCTATGCGTTGGCATTGTCTTATGGTTGGTATATGGAGCATATGTTCATGATGTGCCTGTTATTGCTGCTAATTTAACGACTCTCTTCTTTACGTCTCTAATTCTCACCTTAAAGATTAGATACAGAGGATATCGGGCCATGATTAAGTAATCGACTTGATGCGTTCGTACTGAGATACTTAACCCTCTAGGCATTTTTGTGATGTCGCGATGCGATCGCCCTGTTGTTCCTTAGATTGCTCTGCACTGCATTAATCTGCACTACATTTGATACGTCTCCAACAGCCAAGGTGTTGCATTGGAGCGGTCTTTCAAACCCAGTGTCCTGACCGTCTCGGCGCATATATGGGCAAGATTTCTTTCTGCAAGGCCGCCCATCCAAAAATCAGTAGTCTCAATTCCAAATAGTGGGCACACTGGACTAGTGCTGTATAGGTGTTTCAATTGATACAGGAAAGAGCATTCTGGCTAGGGTGGGCATGTCTTCAGGGAATCGGGCCAATTCTGATTCGACGGCTGCATCAGCACTTTGGCTTTCTCTCTGTTGCTTGGGCAGCCGATGTTCCTGCTTTAGTAGACATAGAAGGAATTGGTTTTCAGACGGCGGAAGCGATCGCCCGAGAACGGTCAAAACTAGATCCAGAAAAGCTTTTACTCCAACAGCTCCAATCTGATCCTCATTTTTTAACGCCAGTTGATCCCGATTATCCTCAACTGCTGCTCGAAATTCCAGATCCGCCTCCTGTTCTGTATTATCAAGGGCAGATTGATTCAGCAGAAATGCAGGGAGACACTCAGTCGATCGCCCTCGTGGGGACTCGTAATCCTACAGAGTATGGAAAACGGTGGACTCGAATTATTAGCAGGGCGTTAGCCCAGACAGGGTTTACCGTCGTGTCAGGGTTAGCCGAAGGCATCGACACGGTTGCTCACCAGTGTTGTCTAGAGGTTGGTGGACGAACTATCGCCGTTTTAGGCACCGGTGTAGACGTGGTTTATCCGGCATCTAATCGAAAGCTAGCTCAGGCAATTAGTAACCAAGGACTGCTGTTGAGCGAATATCCGGCGAAGACTCAACCCGATCGGGCCAACTTTCCGCGTCGAAACCGCATCATCGCTGGGTTATGCCGCGCTACGCTAGTGCTGGAAGCACCCACAAAGTCGGGAGCGCTGATTACCGCCCAACTTGCCAACGACTATGGACGAGATGTATACACGTTGCCTGGATCGCTTGATCAGCGGAATTCGTTAGGCTGTCTTCAGCTCATCGAAAAAGGAGCTCAGTTGATTTTAGGAGAAAACCACTTACTAGACGCCCTAGGTACATTGCCGCAGTTTCAAAGACGATTCGATGCGCCTTCTACTTCTGATCAACTGTCCCTTCTTAGCCAATCCCCGATTCAGCTAGAGCCAGACTTAGATTGCGTTTTTAGAGCAGTCGGTTCAGAACCATCCGCTTTTGATTTGATTGTTCACGGTTCTGGCTTACCAACGTCCTCGGTATCGAGTGCCCTCTTTCAGCTTGAGCTGATGGGATTAGTCAATCATCTTCCTGGAATGCTGTATCAGCGCTGTTAGGGTGATTCAGACGTGTGGCTCCGATGGAGAACGATCATTGTTGAACCAATGACCGGACTGCGGGCAAGCAAATTGCCTTGAGAATCGAGAAGATCTAGTGCTTTAAATTCTAGAGCGCTAGCTCTATTCAACATTTCATTAGCAAGTTGGTCTTGGCGAGAATTAGGCAGTTTGTACCAGTTGTCACTGACATTGGCTGTCAACCGGCTACTTCGAAAGTTGGCTTGCACCGATTGAATGAGCCCATCTGCATATTGGCTAGTAATCTCAGCAACCTCTTCCTGAATGGCGGCAATTAAGCTTTGTTCGGGAGTCAATTCTAAGGGTGGAGAAGACTCAGCCGCTCTCGTTTCAGATTGCTCACCCAGCCGGTCTGATGACAGCATCGAGGAGTCAGACTTTTCCATCGCGGGTGTTTCGTCTGCTGTGCTCGGGGCTTGAATTGGAGATGGTTGAACTCGTTCGGGAGCTTGAGCAGATGAAGGACCCGGTATTCCCCAAGACAGCACGACGAGCAAGATGACAAGGGTGCTGGTCACAATCGGAGGAGAGAAAAACTTTCGCCAAGACGCAGGGAGGCGATCGCGCAGCTGACTAAGCTGCCTAGACCACCAAATCCAGGCGTGCTGAAGTTTTGCCACACTTTGATCGAGCACTGCCCATGTTTGAGAGCGCGGTGTATCGCGAGAGCCTATTGCAGATGCATCAGCAGGAGACAAGCGATGCACTGCCCATTCAGAGGCGTCTGCTAATACGCGTAAGACTCGAACACTCTGGGTTCTAAGAATCGGCAGAACCTGACGCCAAATATTTTGAACGGTCTGTAAAGGATTGTCTGCTTTTGGCGTAGACGAACCGGATACAGCCGGGGATGATTGACGATCAGACTGAGAATGGTTGGCGATCGCCTGCTGATCCGAGGCATTGGCAGCATCAGTAGTCACACCATTGCGAGGTTGGGAATTCGACCGGGCAGACTCAACCGATGGCGAACTCGTCTCAATGCGCTGAATGCTCGATCGGAGCGCCTGAGACAACCCATGAAACGCCCTGATACTTTGAGTACGAAGGATTGGCTGCGCAGTTTTCCAAATTTCTCGCAGACGATCGGGAAGAGCGATCGCTGATTGTGAATCACGAGGCGATCGCTGACTATTAGATTCCGAAGGCGCTTGATTGCGATTAGATTCCGAAGATTTGGATGGGTCGTTCGACATGATACCTTCTCCTTAGATAGTCCTAATTCACGCACTTCGTGAATCTGTTTCAAATCAGCCAGACTATCTTTGCAATCCCTTTATGGACAATCTATCAC
>DBGGTD010000537.1:0-8388 GCA_051162585.1 Elainellaceae cyanobacterium | reverse complement strand
CGAACATCTCAGACCAAGCTGGAGCAAAAACTCTATTTGCACGCCTGAAGCACCAGAGCAAGTGGTTTCAGCGCTTGTTCTTGATTTATACCGATGGCACGTATCGGGGAGAGGCATTTGTCGCTTGGGTGTTTGACACCTGCCACTGGATTTTAGAGGCAGTGGTACGCAAAGACTAACGGCAAGGGTTTCGGGTGATTCCAAAGCGATGGATTGGCGAACGGACTTTCGGATGGCTGCACCGATACCGTCGCTTGAGTAAAGACTACGAGAAGTTGCCGCAAACCGAGGAAACCTTCATCTACTTGGCCATGACTCGGCTTATGCTCAATCGTCTAGCATAAATTGAAACTTCTCAAACACTCTCTGACTGAATAGGCATATTTAGGAAAACCGTCTCGGTAATTTTATAATTTAGAGCTGCTGAAATTCTATACTCGTTTTCAGATCCTGCTGAATCAGAACATGATTTCTTAATATAATTATCTTGCGGAAATATTATGTGAAAGTACTAAATGTGGTGAGACTGAAGGGAGGGGTCGAGCTGCAAAGTTTCTCTACTGGTTAACGACCCTCACTTACCATAACTGTATCCTCATCGATCGCTCCGAGTGCAATTAGGGTTGATCGCTGTGCATCCGTCAGCCCTGTTGTCCCTGTAATATTCATCCCTTCGTAGGGTTTGGTAATTTGCAAGGTCTTAATACACTGACCAGTTTCTATGTCCCATAGTTTGACGGTTTCATCTTTGCTGCTACTTGCAAGTAATCGCCCATCTGGGCTCGAGCACATCATCCAAAGTTCGTCGGTATGCCCAGCTAGACGACACCGTTGCTTGCCCGTTTCAATGTCCCAAATCTGAATCTCATAGTGATGATGCCCTGCTACCGTCTGATCACTAGAATTGAAGTCTAAAGCCCACAATTCGCTCACAGGTTGAATCGCTCCAACGCATTCGCCGGTATTGATCTCCCATCGTTGAATGCTGCCATCGCGCCCACCGCTCATCAGGGTCTTGCCATCGGCACTAAACCTCATTAGCCAAACTTGCCCAGAGTGGGCTTGCCAATGTCTCAGGCATTCTCCCGATTCAACATCCCACAGCCAGATGGTTCCATCATCGCATCCGCTTGCCAATAGGCTGCTATCGGGGGGAAAGCAAATTCCCCAAACTTGGCTCGTATGAGCGTCTAGAACCTTCAGGCAGTTGCCCGTTCTAACATCCCAAAGTCTCACAGTCCGATCCCAACTTCCACTAGCAAGCAGTGTTCCGTGGGAATCAAAGCATACTGACCAGACGTGTCCTTGATGCTGATGGAGTCTTGTGAAGAGTCGTCCGCTTTCGACATACCAAATATTAACTGAACCGTCGGGGTGACCACTAGCCAGAAGTTGTTGGGTCGGGCTAAACGCCAACCATTGAGCCGGCGTGCTCAACGAGTCGATGACTTTAATCGCACGCTTAGTCTCGAGACTCCATAGGGTAATGGTTTGGTCATTGCTACCCGTGGCAAGAATTTCACCGTCAGGACTAAACGCTAGCGACAGTACCCAGTTGGAGTAGCCGCGCAATGTCTTTAAAAGCTCTCCACTAGTAATGTGCCAAAGCCGAATGGTTCGATCGATGCTGCTTGCAGCAATAGTTTGCCCGTCAGGACTGATGTCAATTGATGTAATCCCAATGCCGTTGGTTTCGTGCAAGATCTTGATGATGGCTCCGGTTTGGACATCCCAAAATGTGATGGCTCCTTGCTGACCTGCCGTGGCGATCGCCCGCACATCAGGGCTAAATGCAAGTGTCCACACCTGATCAGATTGAGTTGAAAACTGCCGAATAGATTCCCCTGTTTGAGTATCGCAAAGCTGAGTCACGCCATTTTCACTCGTACTTGCCAAGTATTGCTGAGGTGAGTGGGGAGGTGTAAACGCGAGATCACGAACTACTCCAGACTGGGTGTTTACCTGCAAACATTCGCCCGTTTGAGCGTCCCAGAGGCGTATGCATTGATCATCTCCTCCGCTGGCAATCCGCTTCCCGTCAGCACTCATGGCTACTGCCCGAACTCCGGCTGAGTGTCCATCCAGTGTCATCAAAACTTGGTTGGTGTTCAGATTCCAGACCCGAATCGTTGTATCACTACTAGCACTCAGCAACCATTGGCTATCTGAGCTAAAAGCAATATCCCAAATTCGGCCAGTATGCCCTTGCAAGGTTGCGAGACATTGACCGCTGAAGTCCCAGAGGCGAATCGTGCAATCACTACTGCCGCTGGCCAATAGCTCTACCTGTGGATGAAAGACAACCGACCAAATGCGATTTGTGTGCCCTTTACATGTTGCCAGTTGATGACCACTCCGAGCATGCCACAGATGAATCTCGTAGTTGGCATTCCCAGTTGCAAGTAAATCTCCGTGGGGGCTAAAGGCAACAGACGCTACGCTTGCAAATGTTTTGGTGAAAACTGACTTGGCAAGGTTTGAATTAGAAAAATTGGTCCGATATAAGTTGATGTCTTGCAAATAGGCTTGTCGGATGTCTAGATTAGAGAAATCATAGTCATCTAAATCGCAGTTTAGTCTGCACAGCAAATTAATAATATTTCCGCCGGCATAGCTATTAATTAAAGAGGACTTGGTTTTAATATTAATTAGTAATTCATCGAGCGTATCCTGAATGAGACGTTTATGAATCAGATGATGACTAAGTCTATCTAGAATAGGAGTCAGAATTAAACGAGTTTGTGCTTCTCGAATATAGTCATCTGCTTGAGCTTTGATCAGAGCATGTTTATGCAGAAGATTAGGTGTGTCTCCTAAGATTTCTCGGGATATTTTTTCAATCAAATCATCGACAGTAAATTCCATGACAACAGGTTGTTGCGTGAAGCCTCCTGCCGTTCGTTCAATGAATGACCGTCTAGTCAGTGAAATCAAGGCGTCTGATGCTCTAAGCTGGGATTCAGATGAGGCTAAGTCAGCATGTAATTCAACTAAGGAGATGGGCTGACGATTAATGGCCAGCCAATACATAATTTCCTGCTCAACACGGGAGAGTCGAGCAAATTGTTGGGCCAGAATATCATTAACATCACTGAACGGGATGCGCCCTTGGGTTAAGTAGGTTTGAGTAAATTCAGAAAGATTTCCACCCAAGAACTCGTGAATTAAACGAGATGTAATCTTGAGCGCTAGCGGATTACCCGCATAGTGATTGACGATTAGAGCGCGATCGCCTTCTGAACCCGACAGCGTGCCTGCCTCAGCGAGAATATGTTGAGCTTCTGATGCGTCTAATCCTCCGAGTTGGAATGAATAAATAGGATGCTTCTCTGCTTCTAATACTGCAATTTCTTTAGGCTTTTCTCGACCTGTGATGATCAGGCAACTCTGGTGTCGAATTTCTCCAATCTGTTTGATCAGCGTGCCGTAGGCTTCAAAGCCTTCATCATAGTCTCCTGTATATTCGTAGGCACTACCCGTGCTGCTTTTGAGAACGGATTCAAAATTATCTAAAACGAGCAAACACCGCGATCGCGCGAGACAATCTAATAATTTTGAGGGAGTAGGGTCAGCCTCATCATTAGACAAAAAGCGAACGATGCTTGACACTGTTTTTTCAGCAGGAGGAGCATTTCGCAGCGATCGCCAGATAACATGACTAAACTGGCCTCGAATCTGTTCAACTAGCTTGACAGTCAAGGCAGTCTTTCCGACTCCCCCCAGCCCTTGAACATATATGACCCGACATTGCCGGTTAAAAATCTGCTGCTTCACCTGCCGAATCATCTCGGCTCGCCCATAAAACATGGGCACATCAACCGCTTCGATCAAATCGATCTGAGTCTCAAACTCTTGAGCCTCTAGATAGAGCGTTGAGGCATCCTGAGCATTTCTATATCCAGCTTGTTCCAGCAGAGATTGGACTTCTCTCCAGTTTTTAGGTCGTCTATCTGTTAACAGCTCAACATAACTATAAATTCCCTTAGATAAATCAACCTTAACGCCACCCAGCTTTCGATTTAAGCGTCGGGCAATGTCGTCTGGCCCCTGACCATTGAGCAGTAATATCAGACAATCGTGCTCGAATCCTGATAACCCTTTACTCCTTGGCTTTAGTTTCGACTTAGCTGTGCCCAGATCAGCAAGCAATTGTTCTAGATTCCAATGCGGAACAGATCGTAGCAGTTCATTCATACGAGACAGGTTTTAGCACGTTACTAACCAATGTTAGGTAGGAAATCCCAAAATAGCTAACCTGGATAAGTTTTAATTTACTAATTCTGCAAGATATCGTAAGCCTAATTGTGTAATCCCCACACGGGGGATTTTTTTGAGCAAAATATGGAAAAGCCTATCGACGAACCATCTCTGCATCCAGTGCGCTCACACCACCGTACTTAACTTAAGCTCGCGGTGCTATCAGGAATTGATGAATTTATTCCCTATTCCCTACCTCAACGTGTTATCCCCCTTAAAGGACTGTCGGAATTATGGTGCGAGGCGATCACATTTACACAAACAACCCCAGCTTTATTGGGGCGCCAGTCATCCATCATGGCATTGATTTAGGCGATGGAACGGTTGTTCACTATGCTAAGTGTGAGGCGACTTATCACTATGCTGTCGTCAGGACAACCATTGCTGCCTTCTCAAAAGGCGGTTTGGTTGAAGATGCAGAAGCACACTATCAGGCGTTATACAACATCCATAACCATCCGTTGTTCAAGAACCGTTCGCCCTATTTTTCTGAGCTTGAAAACTATGTAAACACGACGTCGTTTAGTCCAGATGTAGTGGTTCAGCGGGCATTGTATGCGCTTGATCAGGGGCGAGTGAAGTATTCTTCGTTGCAAAACAATTGCGAGCATTTTGCCACGTTTGTTAAGAAGGGCATTCCCTTCAGCGAGCAAACTCTGATGACGCGGTATGGCAGTGATACCTCTGAATCTAATTTACATATGTCACGCATGGCTGCTGAGCAGTCCTATTTGGAGTTTTCGTCGTTTCCAAAAACGGGAAACGGGCGGAACTATCTACACACGTCGTCAGACTGTTTTTACTTAGAGCATTATCAGCAAGCATATGTTCTACCTCCGACCTGGTATGTAGGCTCATCCTCATCAGGCCCCTGGGAAGAAATTGATCAAAGGTGTCTTCCCTATTCGTTTAATCGATCGCTTCCCTCTGTGATTGGCTTGTAGGCTATACGTAGTTACCCCTCCACTTATAGGCTCGTTCCATTTTTCGAGCGGCTGCGCGAGCAGCAATAGTGCCTATAGGTCGTCCTTGATAATAGATAATCGATTGTTTAAGTGTGTCCCAAGCATACTCTTCGATGATTGACGATCGCTCACTCAAGTGATACCCCTCTCTTTCATGCAGTATCGGCAGCTATGCTTAGCTTAGAGCGATCGCCTCTGGGCAACGAGTCCAATTGTGACTTCTCGATTCGTTGATGCCTCAAATGGGGGCATCTGATTGCGAGCACTGTCCTCCGAGTGCTGTCACAATCGTGCAGGTATTACTCGCTAACATCATCTGATAGGTCGGTGCGGACGACTCATTTTCCCCAGGCCCTTCAACGTAAAGACCCTGTTCAGCGACCTTCACATTTGCATCTCTCGCTAATGCCTCAATCAATTGAGAATTTGTCGTACTTTCAGGAAAAATAGCCTCGACGTTAGCAGTCTTGATCAGGCTGACTAATTCCGTCATGCGTGATGCTGACGGTTTCTCATCTGTGCTAAGACCGCTTAAAGCACCTTCTACCTCAAAGTCGTAGGCTTGAGCAAAATATCTAAATGAATCGTGGGTAGTTACCAACTTGCGCGCGTCGGCAGGAACGGTCGCGACTTGCGCCGTGATCCGACTATCAAGCTGATTGAGCTCGTTTGAAAGAACCTCTGCATTTTGAGCATAGAGGTCAGCTTGGTCAGGTATCATTTGCGCCAGTTTAGCCTCAATCACGTCAACAATCTGGACTCCATTTTGAGCGTCGTGCCAGACATGAGGATCGGCGACTGAGTTTACTGCGTCGTTGTGGTCATGGTCATCGGGGCGATCATGAGCAGTTGCTTCTGCATGCTCATGATCATGCTCGTGATCGGCAGTTGCTTCTGCGTGCTCATGGTCATGAGAATTCCCGGTTGCGGCGTCCCCATGATTACTATGATCATCGTGATCGTGGTTATGCGCGTCGCCCATAATCGGATCAGGAACGGCCTCCTCATAGACTGCCACTTGGGGGACTGGGGTTTGGGTGGCGTTGATCATTTGAATTAGATTGGGTTCAAACCCATAGCCGCCATATAAAATAAGGTCTGCATCTTCAATGGCTCTGCGGTCAGACGGCGTCGGCTCATAGATATGCGGATCTTGACCGGGCTCCATGAGACATGTCAAATCAATCGTGTCTTGAGCAATCTGCTGAGTCAAATCGCAAAGCACTGTCGATGTCACAACAACTTGAGGCCCCTGAGATGCCTCTGTTTGAGACAAATCGTCGCGTTCTTCCGTTTGCTCTGGAGGGGCGGGAGTCTGAGTGCAACTTGCTAAGCCAAAGATTAGCGAGACAATTGCGACATTCCCGCATCTAAACGCCAACTTAGAGGATGTACTGAGTATCATTGATCGTCCTAGCATATTGAGAGCAAAATTTTGAGAACGATTATCATTATGAAATAATCTTAAAAGGTGTCTCCCTTGGCTGTCAATTGGATTGTGGAGTTAACGCGTTAGCGAGAGCGGTGGTATGTGGAACTGGCTATTTGAACCGTTGACCTATGAATTTATGCAAAATGCCCTCATTGTGGGTACATTAGTGGGCATTATCTGTCCGGTTGTGGGCAGTTATTTGATTGTGCAGCGCATGGCATTGCTCGGTGATGTGATTGCTCATGCCGTGTTGCCGGGATTGGCGATCGCCAACTTTTTAGGCATTGACCTCTTGTTTGGTGCGTTTACATCTGGGATTGTCAGCACATTCGTCATCGCCTGGATTCGCTCTCAATCGCGAGTCAAAGTTGACTCAGCCATGGCGCTGACCTTCTCTAGTTTTTTTGGATTGGGCGTATTGCTATTAACCGTGCTTCAGAGACGGATTGATTTAGAAGACTTGCTGTTTGGCGATATTCTAAGCGTGACAACAACGGACGTGTGGCGCACTGGGGCGATCGCGCTGGCCGTCCTTCTGCTGGTTCGCCTGTTTTACAAAGAGCTTCTATTTTTCACCTTTGACCGACTGGGCGCAGAAGAAGTCGGGCTTCCGGTTAATCTCATGAATGTGGGGTTGATGGCAGGCATCACTCTCACCATCATCGCAGGCATGAAAACGGTGGGGGTGATTTTAGTGATTTCTTTGATGGTCGGGCCTGCGATTACGGCATATCTGCTGGTTCGCGAACTGCACCTGATGATGATTGGGGGCGCAGCGATTGGGGCGATCGCCAGCGTGATCGGCATGTATGCAAGCTACTACATTGACGTGCCATCTGGCCCGGCGATCGCCCTGACGGTGTTTGCTTTGTTTATAACTGCGCTATTATTCAGCCCAAGTCAGGGTATCGTGACGCGCTCACGCATCGCTGACCGGCTTAGACAGCGCATCAATCGCCGCACCGACTCATCGCGTTAGCCAGCAGAGGAATCGATCGGATGTGACCCTATTTAAGAATAGGGCGATCGCGATAGATTGGCGAGCTTCAGCTATCGCAGCCACACCCCGCATGCCCACAGCCTGCGCCAGCTTCATGGTTATTGGCGCATGCCTCGCTGCAATAATATTTACCATCTTTTTGAATGGCCGAATCAATATCCACAATACATAGACAGGGTTCGCACGCGCACTTCATTTGAGTAACGGTTGCCATTGTGTTCTCCCGACTTCATACAATACGATTAGATGTTTGAACAATCGTTCATGTTTTTATCTTAATCCATGAACAGCCATTCAGGTATTTTGGTGCCGAGATTTAATTGTTTTCTAATTAGACTCATCACAATGTGCACCTGCGTTCAGTGACTCCTAAACCTACCATGTCGGCTAATTCAATCAATCCTCCATCTTCCTCATCAGCGTATCATTCGCAAACGATCCCAACGTGTGATGGTGCGTCTCCCATCGAGCCTGAACACGTAGCAGAATTGAAACAGGAAATTGTCAGCATCGAAAAAGCCCAGCGTATGGGAGAGTTTTTTAGCGTGTTGGGAGATGCCAACCGTTGGCGAATTTTATCTGCTCTAGCAGTTCGGGGAATGCGCGTTCGTGATTTAGCAGACATTGTTGAGATGTCTGAATCAGCCGTTTCTCATCAGCTTCGCGTGTTGCGATCGATGCGGTTAGTCAGCTATCGGAAACGAGGGCGCAATGTATTTTATTGCCTCAAGGAT
>DBGGTD010000536.1:0-4924 GCA_051162585.1 Elainellaceae cyanobacterium | reverse complement strand
CCCTTCGGTAATCACCATGCGTACGCCTGCCGCCGTGGCAATGCGAGCTGCTGCAATCTTAGTGATCATGCCGCCCGTCCCCCAGTTAGAGCCGCGATCGCCCACGCTAATTTGAAGATCGTGCAGTTCATCTACTGTGTCGACCAAGTGAATGGGTTGTGCATCGGGATGAAGACGTGGGTCAGCAGAATAGAGTCGATCGACATCAGTGAGCAAAAATAGCCAATCTGCCTCGGCAAGGCTAGCTACCAGAGCCGAAAGGGTATCATTATCGCCAAAGGTTAGCTCGTCGACGGAAACCGTATCATTCTCATTCACGATGGGAATGACGCCCAATCGTAGCAGTTGTCGAAAGGTGCGATAGGCGTTGACATAGCGACTCCGCTGCACCAAATCACTCCGAGTGAGCAAAACTTGAGCGATTGGTTGTTGAAGCGAAGTAAACAAATCATCATAGACTCGCATGAGACGACCTTGCCCTACAGCCGCGACGGCCTGTTTCATCGACATGGTTTTGGGGCGCTCAGTCAACCCCAGACGAACGCATCCAACCCCAACTGCACCCGATGACACTAAAATCACATCATGTCCTTGGTTGCGTAAATGGCATAGGGTTTCAACCAAAGACGCGATTGTTGAAAGAGCGAGATGCCCCGTTTTGGATTGAGTCAGGCTAGAGGTGCCAATCTTGACGACCAGTGTTTGGCGCATAAGAGCACACATTGAGAGTGGAGTCGCGTACGGACCATCGTCATAAAAATAGAACGCAGCTCAAAGCGCCAGCCCCTATTGATGGATGCTGACGCTCTGAGAAGGTATTCACAGGTGTTTATCTTTTAGGGTCTATATATTGGCTGACCCCATTTAATCTATATTCAATATTCCCAGATTTGCTCGACTGGCAAATGTTTCATAATACTTTCTTTATATTTTCGTCGATTAGGTTTTCTTACGAATTGTTACTGTCGATGATATTGCGTTGCAGAGGTGCTAAAGAAACACCCAAGAGCTGAGACAGCCAGACTTCGAAATTACGCACTGGGTTTTTCTGCATCACTTCGGCAGTATTGAGGATGGGCTCGACTAGGATTGTAAACATGCCGAGGCGATTGCCTGCCAAAACATCAGTCAAGAGGCGATCGCCTACCATCGCAATCCGCCCCACTGGGCTCTCAATTGCAGTAACCGCCTGTCTTAATTTGCGTCGAGACGGTTTGAGTGCTCCCGAAATATAGGGCACGTCGAGAGACTCAGCAATGCGCCTGATCCGGGTTTGACTAATATTGTTGCTCACCAACCACAAATCGACGCTGGGTTTGACAGCCACAACCCATTCACGCAACTCTGCTGATGCTTGAGTCTCATTAAGAGGAACGAGTGTTTCGTCCACATCAAGAACAAGAGCTTCAAGACGATTTTGCTCCAAAATATCAGGGGTCAGGCTCAAGACCGAGCTTCCCAAAATTAAATCAGGCTGTAAAAGCTTACCTAGAGACATAGTTAATAAGGATGCAGGTTTAAATAAACTCAGTCAGTCACTCTCATACCTTACAGAATCGATGGTTTCTCCTGCATTATGAACAAAATGGGTAGATTTAGACCTACACCCTCGTTAAGCTAATTGGCAGTACCTGATTGATTTTCGGTTTCTGAGGCAATCTCGTCTCGAATGGCTGCTTGCGCCGCTTCATGTTCGGCAAGCGTCCGACTAAAAATATGAGTGCCGTCATAGCGAGCCACAAAATAAAGATATTCAGTTTCGTCGGGAACAAGTGACGCCTCTAGGCTCGCAACCCCAGGACTTGCAATCGGGCCCGGTGGCAACCCCGGATTCAGGTATGTATTGTAGGGCGATGGCGTATTGACCTCAGTTAGGGTAAGGGGTTGCTCTGGGGTTTGTTGAATCCCTAAGGCATATTCAACAGTTGGATCTGCGCCTAAAGGAATACCGTCTTGTAGGCGGCGGGCAAATACGGCTGCAATTTGGGGACGCTCAGAACTGACGACCGCTTCTTTCTCGACAATGCTTGCAAGAGTAACCCACTCAAGCAGCGTAAACGGAGACTGACTCTGTTGCGTCTCATAGAGAGGCAACGCAACCTGCTCAAAGCGTTTAAGCATCTGGTCAACCAGCAAAGACGGCGCGATATCTCCAGCAAACTGATAGGTGTCAGGATACAGAAACCCTTCGAGATCAGCCCCATCTGCTCGAAAAATCTCGCTAGGAAGCCAAGGGTATTGCTGTGGATTGACTTGACGAGTCGCCGTCAGGAATTCGTCAGCCGTAAACCATTCTTGGTCTTCAACGTAATTGGCCATTTGTTGGAGTGACCATCCTTCTGGGATGGTGACACTCTGCTCAACCACATCTCCCTGCCAAATCGTGTTGGCGATCGCAGGCAATGGCTCAGTTGGCGACAATGCATACGTTCCTGCCAAATAGCTTCCTTGGCGATTCGTTAACGTTTGCCACCGAGTCCATAGATCCCAAGCGGTTGTCGAACGAATCAAGCCTGCGGTTTCCAAATCTCTACCGATTTGCCGAGCCGAGGTTCCCTGTGGGATTTGAATTTGAATAACGGGCTCTGCAGCAGCATCAGCCGGTTCGTCAGAGATAACGGGCGAACTCGCCCAACTCCACCAAGCCCAACCTTGCCAGCCGCAAACAATTAAGGTGAGTGGCAAAATCGCTATGTAAAAGAGCCATTTTGAGAAACGCACACGTCCCATGGCAGATTGCAATCATTTAGTTATGCAAATGAACCTAGACTCTACAATAGCGAACTATCGACTTAACCCGCTTAACACTATTATTTACCCAACTCTGATCCGCTGTGATCACGTCAGCATACGTGTCAGCATCGTAGATAGGCTAATCGTCTACGCCCTCAAATATTTGATCTTCTAACTCAGGTCGAACCGCTTGAAATTCTTCGGGTGAAAGGAGTTCAAGATTGCCCTGAGGAGTTGTACGAGCAAAAAACATCAGCGGAGCAAGCGGAGTGTAAATAGCGTATGCTTGCTCTTCAAAGTAAAAATTTGCCAGGAGCTGGAATTCTTCAATGTCTTCATCATCATCGATTTCCAGAGTAATGATCTCTTCTTCACTTGCTTCTGGAAGCGGCCCCTTGGCAGTTAGGGTAAATGCCGACCGATTTAAGGTGAGATCTTGCTCGGCTAAAACGGCTCTAGCGGTCGAGAAAATTTCATCAATTTCCTCCTCATCAATATCGACTAGATTCTCTTCCTCGTCATCTTCCTCATCGGCTTCCCAGGCAAAGATTTCGATGGGTGCATCCAACGTTGAGAGCAACAGATACTCGCTGCCATCGATTTCAAATGAGCGTTCGATAGCGCAGGTTAGCGATCGCCCCAGTTCATCTGTTAGCGACACCGTAATCGGTTCAGAATCTGATGTTTCTCCATACGTTTCTGAATTTTCTTTGTCCATATTGGGATCAGTCATATTCGAGGTAAACGATGTAAGTCGGTGGGTTTAAGCCTAAGAGATTGAGTCGTGTGCATCAAAAATATCACCTTCGGGAACGGTATTTTTGAGCCGCTTGACAGATAATCCCACGTCATATTACCAGCATATGCGGTAGAGTTACCAATCTAAGAGAGCGATTCTGGCAACTTGGTACGTCGGGCATCAAGCCACTGTTGCAAGATGATTGCAGCGGCTTTACGGTCGATTAAGCCTTTATTGCGAGAGGGCGATCGCCGCTCAGCATGGAGAAATTGCTCGGCTTGAACGGATGTGAGTCGCTCATCGACATATTCGACGGGCAACCCTAGGGCTGAACTAATCCGCTGGGCAAATTTCTGCACCTGTCGGGCTTGGAACCCCATTTTGCCATCCATCGTGTATGGCAAGCCGATCACCAAAACCTGAACGCCTCGTTGTTGGACTAGATCTTGAAGGTGACTAACATCCTGCTGAAATGAGCGACGTTCGATGGTAGTGAGCCCTGTGGCAATTAACCCTGTGCCATCGCATCCAGCGACCCCGATACGCCTCTTACCTACGTCAAGACCGAGTGCTGAAATCATGACAGCCATAACGCATTATTACGTGTCTGGAAACTGCTGGCGATCGCTCTCGGCATCACTTCCATCAGACTGATGTCCTTCGATGGATAACGAGTCAGGCTGAGACGAGGGAGAAGCCTTGGATGGCTGTTGTAGATAGGGTGAGGGAGTCGAAAAGGAAGAGGGTAGAGCAAACCGTCCCGGCACGGGCTTCCGACTGGGTTGAAAGCCTTGGAGCACTTCAGAGAGCTGCAGTGCCTCTAATGAGACTGGCTTCGCTTCTCGCAGTTTGTGCCACACTGAACGCGACATCAATAGAGTGTGCTCAGTCCGAGTAGCACCAATATGCTCAAAGTATTCTTCTCGCTCAGGCTGATAATCAGACGACACCAACTGCAATCTTTGATTTGCAAGAGGCTTCATAGAAATCGCCATCTGAGCAAGCAATTCTGGGTAAAGCCACGTGTAAGCCGGGTGAACCATCAGATGAGCCGAGTGGGGTTGAGTGCCATCCAAACAAAGCTGCAGCCGAAAATAGCCAATGGCTGCTTTACGCTGTGGCTCAAACACATACCGTTCGATTACTTCGGTACGATTAGTCCAACGCTTGATGCCTTCGACAGCAATACCAGGAAGCCCGGTCTTAAAGTCAACCACATGGCGATCGAAGACTTGTCGCACGAGAGGCGGCATAGAAGCCGTATCGAGCTGATGGAGCAACGATGCATCGGCATTGCTCACAGGGCGGAGGTTCGGTAAATCAGGTTCTCGGGTGGCTAACTGCTGAATCGTGTCTGGTGCAATTGTCCAATAAGTGTTCTGAGCCAATGGCTGAAACCCATTTTGGCGATAGAGCGCCAGAGCCGCTTTATCATTCACCTCTAGCTCAATC
>DBGGTD010000535.1:0-2334 GCA_051162585.1 Elainellaceae cyanobacterium | reverse complement strand
GTCTACCGCGATGCCGTGAACGTAAAGCCCCCAATGCAAATGAGGACCAGTGGAGATGCCGGTTGACCCAATTGCGCCAATCACCTGCCCGGCTCGAACCATATCACCCTCGCGAACATCGATACGGCTAAGATGCAGAAAAATGCTCAAAACTCCCTGACCATGATCAATTCCAATCGTATTTCCGTGAATTCGAAAGCCCTGAGATTCTAGCCCGACTAGGGCAATTCGACCCGCCGCAGGTGCGACCACGGGTGAACCTTGCCCTCCGGCATAATCAACGCCTCGATGATAATAATTGGTCGCAAATTCACCGTTGTAATATCGACGAACCCCATAGATAGTGCTAACGCGCCCCCCAGTGGGTCGAAGAAACGATCCGGCCCAAAACCGATCGGGTGTAACAAGTGTCTTGAAATCGGCAACTCGATCAAATTCAAAATCCGTTCCTTCGAGTCCGGCTCGATCGGGAGGGAGCCAAATTCGTTGAGTCGGAAAGGAGCGATCGCGCAACCAAACTGCAAGATGACGGACATCTCCTTCTCCCCTGACATCAATTTCGACTCGCCCCGCGCGATCGAGTGGATTGGTGGGCAACAGGGCTCGATATCGATTGCCTCCGAGCGGAAAGGTGGGATAGTTTTGCTGATTCATCACAACCACAGGCGGTTCCACCCCTGGCGTCTCCGTTTGAACCCGGATAGATAGCGTGTCTCCCAGTTGAGGATCGTCAGGAAGAATTTGTACCTCCAGAGCTTTAGCGGGGGATGAGAGTGCCGCCATACTGGCAATAAGGGCGATCGCCAGCTTAGGCACACTCAAAGATGCTCGGGCGCTATTGAAGAATTGTTTAGGGTCTAAGAGAGTCTTAACGCTAATACTCCACGTTTGACGCAGCGACGTTGATTTTATTTGAGGTCTGAGTAAGGCAATCATAGGCAGCGCAAAACATTGCAGAAATAGTTAGAACACGAGGCACCTGGAAATCTTCTGAAATAGGGGGCAATAATTTTCACAGCTATTATCAAACCAACGCGCCGTGTCGCAGTGTGTTGCCGCATCCAAGACCATGTTGAGAGAACCGCCCCGTCAAAACTCTTCTAAGTTCCCTGTAATCAGTCCGGAGTATTTTTGTGTAATCAGTCCAGAGTATATAGCAATCCCAGATGGGCTGTGAGCGGTGGGGCAGGAGGCGCCCGCCCCGCCGCTCACACACAATTCACAAGCGATTTAGGATCGCTATATTTAAGATCAAGTTGCATTAAAATTTAGGTTTTAAGTACACAATGGCTTGTCGCCAGACAATGGTTGGTTGATCGTATTGATCGACTAAGCAAAGGCAATAAGAATCTTGCCAACTGATTTTGCCCACCAGCAAGTCATCTGTACTCAGCTTTAATTCGACTTCTCGTGTCTCTCGAATCAGGGTTTGAATTTGTCGAACGCTCGGCAATCCAGTTTCAAGTTCTGCGGACATAGCGATCCTCCTCCCTTCAATGGGTATTGCCTGTTGTCATTGCCTATTGTCTCATTGCCTTATTGTCATTGATATGACAGGTTCAGTCTACAGTAATCCTAAGTTGGCGATGCCGATTCGAAGGATGGTTTTAGAGACATATTGCTCGTATAGCAATACCAGATGGGTTGTGAGCGGTGCCCCACCGCTCACACACAATTCACAAGCGATTTAGGATCGCTATATTAGTCGCGAGGTTAGAAAAGGGACCATCTATGACCATCGAATTTACGAAATATCACGGCTTGGGTAACGATTTCATTTTGATTGACAATCGAAACCATACTGAACCATGCTTAACTTCTGACCAAGCCATTCAATGGTGCGATCGCCATTTTGGCATTGGCGCTGACGGGGTTATCTTTGCCTTACCGGGGCAACAGGGCACTGACTACACAATGCGAATTTTTAACTCGGATGGCTCAGAACCCGAAATGTGTGGAA
Source organism: Elainellaceae cyanobacterium (assembly GCA_051162585.1). GTDB lineage: Bacteria > Cyanobacteriota > Cyanobacteriia > CAZCXK01 > CAZCXK01 > DBGGTD01. The sequence goes on along the minus strand of DBGGTD010000535.1, from coordinate 374 downwards.
ACGGGATTCGATGCTTAGCCCGATTTTTAGCAGATTTAGAAGCGCGCGATCGAGGCAGTCAATCGGCTAAAACGACCTATCGAATTCATACCCTGGGCGGTCTAATGATGCCAACGCTTGAGGCGAGTGGTGAGGTCACCGTAGATATGGGCTTACCCCGATTGCTCGCTGCTGAGATTCCGACAACCCTAGCAGCTGCCGACGCAAAGGTGATTAATCAACCCATCGAGGTCGATGGACAAACCTGGGATGTCACCTGTGTCAGCATGGGAAATCCTCACTGCATCACCTTTGTAGAAGATGTAGATGCAGTTTCTTTAGCCGCTATTGGCCCTCAATTTGAACATCATCGTGCCTTCCCTAAACGAACCAAT
>DBGGTD010000534.1:0-3052 GCA_051162585.1 Elainellaceae cyanobacterium | reverse complement strand
CTCCGAAACCGGATCAAACCGTGCTGCAACGCTAAAAATTCCTGAGGAAAACGGGACGCCTACGATTTCTGCAATGTTATAGAGTTTGGCATCACTGGCGCGAATGCACTGGTAAACTTGCCCCAATTTAAACAGAGGAATTTGATCGATTCTCAATAAGTCATCGCTGGTGGTATAAAGCAGTCTCCAGTTGCCATTCAGCATATCGATCGCATTGACCGGGCTGGGGGTCGGGTTTTGAGCCTCTAATTCGGCGATCGCTGTTAAAATTGCCTGGTGGTCAACATCGGATGCCAGCAATCCTCGATTACTGCCGGCGATCGCCTCTAGTAGGGTAGACTTATCAGCCATTCCCATACCTCCTCTAATACACTATACGTAGATGAATAAACCACGAACGATGGTTCAGACATCTCTCGACGGGTTATCTTGACAAACCTAAAAGGTTACGCTATCACCAATTCAATGTAATGAATTTGGTAATGAATTTGGAACAGTCTGTTTCCCTCAATCAATACGCTTTACTTAGAGTCGTATAATACCTACGGTAAACAGTCGGGCTAACCCTCTAATCTCGATTTAAAGAATCCTTACAACCGACTCAATTTCATTCAATCACTATGCAAAATCCTGCACTGCATGAATATCCTCTGCGCAAGCCGTCTCCTGTCATTCCTCAGCCGACAGAAACCTCTATACTAGACTGGCTCGAAGCCTCAAATCGTCTGCTAGCTCGTGAAGAAAGCGATTTTGACTACTCGGATGATGAAGCCGAAATCAACGAATTGATGTCTGGTGAAAATAATAATGCCTCATATGGCGACGACAGCGATGACGACGATGATGATTCACTAGATTTAGACAACTAAAATACGGCATAATTCGGGAATTATCCGGATCTATGTCAGGATTCGCTTAATGAAGTGTGGTGTGAGTGAGTTAATTGTGTTGTGGATGCAAAATTTCATCCGAATAATGGTCTAAATATCTCAGGTCGAACTCTATTCTTTACCATGGCAACGTCTCTTAGCGTCGTTGCCCTGAGTTTGGATTGGGTGGTTCATGATGTCTTGGGGATGAAGGGTTCTCTGCTTCTCCCTCTTTGCGTGTGTTTCGCGATTACGGTTGGCTTAGGGTATTGGGTTGTTCCATTGCTACGGGCACTCAAAACAGGGCAATTCATTCGAGAAGACGGTCCTCAAGCCCATTTAGCCAAGGCAGGAACTCCGACGATGGGAGGGATATTTTTTGTCCTTCCTGCGATTTGTGTGGCTCTGCTGTGGTCAAGATTTTCTCCCGATGTCGTAGCGGTATCAGCTCTGACTCTTGCCTATGCTGGTATTGGCTGGGTCGATGACTGGCAGGTAATTCGCCGCAAATCTAATAAGGGTATTTCGCCACGCGTGAAGCTAATGCTGCAAATTGCTGTGGCGATCGCATTTTGTGGATGGCTGTTTGTCAGCAAACCCGCCGACATTACCACAATCGCATTTCCCTTTGGTGCGTCACTGCCGCTTGGGTTCCTGTTTTGGGGGCTCGCAGCGTTTGTGCCAGTTGCTCAAAGTAATGCAACCAATCTGACCGATGGCTTGGATGGGCTCGCAGGCGGAACAGGGGCGATCGCATTCTTGGGGTTGGCGGCACTAGCTGCGCCCACGTCTACAGAGCTGATGATTGTTTGTGCTTGCATGAGTGGCGCGTGTTTAGGGTTCTTGGCTCATAACCACAATCCGGCGCGTGTGTTTATGGGAGATACCGGCTCAATGGCGATCGGCGGCTGCATGGCGGCGGTTGCGCTGCTCACGAATAGCCTATTTGGTTTGCTAATCCTGAGCGGCATTTTTTTGATAGAATCTCTGTCGGTGATGGCTCAAGTTAGCTATTACAAAGCCACTAAAGACGAAAATGGCATCGGAAAGCGCCTCTTTAAGATGGCACCACTTCACCATCATTTAGAGCTGTCGGGGTGGTCAGAAATCAAAGTGGTGGGCATCTTTTATTCGATTTCTGGTTTATTGGCGCTCATTTGCCTTGTTTTATTAGTTTGAGTTTTATTAGTTTGATTGGTCGTAAACTTACGAACTAAGACGATAAGCGCAAGTATGACAGATGTCGCGATCGCTGTTACCACAATCCAGATAGTGTCGGATTGACGCACCGCGATCGCCACAAATGCCCAGATGATTACGCATGTGTACGGAATATCTATGCGCCGAATGGCAATCACGGCAGCGATCGCCGTCGTCACCCACAGCATAATAATCGTCCATGCCGACTCACTTATTCCCCATCCTGTCCAGTTCACGCTGTAAAGCGCACTCGCAACATTGACAACCGTAGCGACCGAAATCCAACCGAGATAGATACTAATCGGCACATCAATCAACCAGCGATCGCGACGAGACACTTTCTCAATGCCAATCCCAAGCGGCACATAATATCGAATCAGTGACAGCAAAATGCCTATCATTGCCACCACTGATAGCCAAAATGATCGATTGAGAAACAGGAAAACCCACACAATCTGAATCAAGCAGGCGATCGCCAGCCAATATCCGCCTCGCTGCAGTCGCGGATTTTCTCGCTGTGCAAGTCTCATCTGATATGCTCCGAACGCAAACAGACCGAGATAAATCAGTCCCCAAATCGCAAACGCATAATTGGCGGGAATGATCATCACCCCGCCAAATTCTAAGTTGGATATTTCGCCAATGGTGAGCCCATTGATAGGAACCACATTAGACAAGGCATTCACAGCAAACGTGCTGATGATGGAAACGAGCGTCACAATCTGGCGGGCAAAATCTTGATCAAACCGAGAATTGGAAGATGTCATATGCGTTTCTTCGCAAGCGTTTTCTAAATTGTCAAACGAAGGTAGCTGTTATCACCCAGATGAGTGGGAAATTGTGATGAATAGTTGAACAGCAATTATAAAAGGATTGATCGGCTAAAGCATGATCCGGGCGCACTCCAATGTTGCGAAAACGCTGGCTCTCAAATGATTGGCTTATTTCTGCCAAACGGTACTGGCCTGATGGCTCAGCTTAAT
>DBGGTD010000533.1:0-2565 GCA_051162585.1 Elainellaceae cyanobacterium | reverse complement strand
CCTCGCCACTTCTTGAGCAATCTGAAACTCCCGCCGCGTCGTATCAAAATCGAGCACAGCCATCACCACCGCTTCTCGCAGGTCATTTTCCATCTGTGCTTTGGCCCGCTGGATTTCGGCCACCTTCACCTGAAGATCGGCGATCGCAATCTGTCGCTGTTGAGCCGCTGCATCACCACCCGACACGCCCCGAAAGAGAGGTAGCCTGATTAGAGAAAGAATTTGGTTAATTCCTCGGGTTGGGCTGATAAAAATGTCAAGTGCATTTTCCAAAAAGCCTCGCTCTTCACGGATGATAATGCTGCCCGGTTCTTGGGGATTGCTGGGGTCAGGGACACGTTCCACTGGATCAATCTGTACTAGGTCAGTGACCAACGGTTCTAAGACACCCATGCGTGCCGTGCGACTGTTTCTGGCTCGCGCATCTTCAATCCGCTCCTCAATCGCATCGATGCGAATCTGGATATCTTGCAAAGTTGTATTGGTGGCGATCGCCATCATTTGCAGTTCTTGGACACAGCGCTCTGAGGCATCTAGGCACGGCAAATCTCCCAGCATGTCTGTCCAGACATCGCTGTTGAACTGAGTTTCGATGAGCTGGTCGAGAGAACTCCCTGCCGAGTTGAGCGGATTTGGGTCGGTGTCGAGTTCCGGGTCGAGCGGTGCTCTGCCACTTTCAGTAGTATCTCCCGCATCGTCAGTGCTTTCATCCTCTGACCACTCCTCATCACCCCAGTCCTCAAAGTCCTCGATAGGTTCCTCATCCTCAATCGGAATATCCTCACTCAGTTCCTTCGTCTGTGAATCCGGTATCGACTGAGCCATCGATATTGCTGGAACTGCCCCCATCCACATCAGCAACCAACACAAGCTCAGCGATAAGATTTTGGTCATTTTGACCTTCCCACTGGATTCTCTGAACTCTGCCATTAAACGGACTCCTGACTGCTGAAAGGGTGATGAGTTGAAGATCGATTTGCTCTAGCTGAGCCTCCAACTGGGCTAACTGAAACGAGCGATCGCGCTCTTGAGACTGTTGATTTTGGAGCTGCTCTTGGCGCTGCAGCTCCTGCTGCTGGATTGAGAGTGCCCGTTTTGACATCTCGATGCTGTGCAGGTATTCCTGATACTGTCGGTCTTGCTGGGCCTGAGCTAGCTTTGCCTCGGTCAATTGAAGATCCGCCTGGGTCTGCTCAACCGCTTGCTGCCGTTGGCTCAACATCTCCTGTTCATGAGGAATCGTCGCCTCTGGAAGATTAGCCGATGGCATCGACTGAAGCATGTCAAACATTCGCTGCTGCTGGATTAGGTTGCGTTCGGCTTGGTCAACCTGGAGCCGGATTCGTTCCACATCGGCCAGCTCGTCTAAAAAGCTCGCTGGAGGAAGCCCTGCCGTTTCTGGAATGAGTCGCGCCGGTGGAGGTCCTGGAATCGGTTGCTGAAGCTGTGCCATCTGTCGCTCCAGGTCTGCCTTACGCGCCTCTAACCGCTGTCGGTCTTTGACGCGATCGCTGATGATGTCTCCTTCACTGAGGCGATCGCCCTCTCGCACTTTGAGATCATCAGGGCTTGATAGGGTTAGCTTTAAAGTTAGCCGTCGCTGAGAATGACCGGATAATGCTGCTCCGGTGATCACTTGAGGCGGTTCATTAGGCTTTTGAGGGACAGCCGGACGACTACATGCTGCCGATATCAGCGCTGAGACAATCAGTCCTAATCCTAAAAATCTTGAAATGCATTGCTTCATCAGAATCGTCGCCTGTATTACCTGCCGCCATTAGCTTTAGAATTCCCACAGCCATAGGATCAATCCATGTCTTCAGTCTCATCAGCAAAAGCGCGTTTATTCGATCACTGGGCACCTACCTATGATTGGCTGATTCCATCCGTTTTTTACCAGGCAATTCATCAGCGCTTACTTGAATTTGTTCACCTCTCAGATGAACCTGTCGTTCTGGATATCGGATGTGGTACTGGACGATTACTTAATCGCTTAGCGGCTCAGTTCCCTTCTCTAAGAGGGTTTGGACTCGATTTATCCGGGGAAATGATTCGTCTAGCCCGCCAGCGCAATCAACATCGACCTCGACTCATCTTCGTGCAAGGCAAGAGTGACAATATCCGATTTGCTGATGGACAGTTTGAAGCCGTCTTCAGCACAATGAGTTTTCTTCATTACCCTCAGCCACTGCCTGTAATGCAGGAAATTAGTCGGGTGTTAAGGCCAGGTGGCCGCTTTTATCTGGCAGACTATGTTCCACCTGGAACGGCAGGAACTCAGTGGTTTCCAGTATCACCAGGGGGGCTACAATTCTACAGCCGAGAGGCAAGAGAGCAATTCGGGAATCAGGCGATGTTCGACCGATTCGTCCATCACTATCTTCTAGGTCCCGTCGTGCTCACCATATTCATTAAGCAAGACTTTTGATTCCTGATTATCCAGCCCGGATTTTGACAATGACTTTACCTGTCGTAATCCAGAACTCTTGCAAAATCAAAAGTTGGGAAGGGCGGGCATTGCTCAACTCCAATTGCCCACCAAAAACTCGGAGGGTTGGATAGCTC
>DBGGTD010000532.1:0-5336 GCA_051162585.1 Elainellaceae cyanobacterium | reverse complement strand
CCGTCGTTCTCAAGACCCTGACCGAACGAGGTGAAACCAACACGCTCCACGGTCAGATCATGCTGGCAATCTTGATTGCTCAAGATTTAGCATTAGGTGTCATGCTGGCTGTTTTGCCTGCGCTGAATCAGCCTGAAAACCTCGGCTGGGCGCTGGCGACTGCATTGCTCAAGGTGCTGCTGTTTTTAGGGGGGGCGATCGCCGTGGGCAAATGGGTCGTGCCAGGGCTAATTCGGGCGGTTGCTGCAACTGAGAATAGCGAACTTTTCTTGCTGACCACGATTGCGTTGTGCTTAGGCGTGGCTCTCATCACCGCCGGCCTTGGGCTTTCGATCGAAATGGGTGCATTCGTGGCGGGGCTGATGCTCTCTGAGGTGGACTATTCCGATCATGCTCTAGCCAAAGTGTTGCCTCTTCGAGACACCTTTGCTAGCTTATTTTTTGCGTCGATTGGCATGCTCATCGACCCCGTTATTCTGGCCCAAAACATCGTAATTATTTTGGAATTAGTGGCGGTGGTGATGATTGGCAAATCTGCTATTATTTTGCCGATCATTATCCGGTTTGGCTATTCGTTTAAGACGGCTGTGATTACTAGCCTCGGGCTAAATCAGATTGGAGAATTTTCGTTTGTTTTAGCGGTAGTTGGAGAAGAATTGGGGCTCATCAGTGAAAACAAGTATCTGCTGCTGGTGGGCACAACTGCAATCACGCTGCTGCTCACACCAGTCTGGGTAAAATTGTCGTTCCCGCTCGGAGAAAAGCTCTTAGAAGTTCCGATTCTTAGCACCTATCTCAAACGGCTTGAGGAACCCAAACTATTGACCGTCCCGGAAAGCATCAAAGACCACGTGGTTGTCGCAGGATTTGGTCGGGTTGGGCAGGTCATCGTCAAAATTTTGCAGAGTCAGGGATATCCGCTACTTGTAATTGAGAATAGTGAGGCGGCAATTCAAAAACTGCGGCTGCAGCGAATTCCGTTCATCTTTGGTGATGCGGATGCTGAACTAGTTCTCGAAAAGGCGCATTTAGAAACTGCAAAAGCGCTGGCGATCGCCCTCCCTGACCCAGCCAGTACGCGGATTTTGCTGCAACGAGCCGTGGCGATCGCCCCAGATCTCGACATCATAGCGCGATCGCATACCGACCGAGAAATCGACCTGCTGACCCAACTAGGCGCTAGAGAAGTCGTACAACCTGAATTTGAAGCCGCTCTGGAATTGGGCTCTCATGTGCTGATGACGATGGGAGTGCCGGATCAGCAAGTATATCAAGTGCTAGAAGAAATTCGCATCAATCGATATCGGAGCATTCGACCCGATCGAGAAGGATAAGGGATCTTGGGTACCCAGAACGCATGCATTGGTGGTATTGAATTACGCCTCGATTAATAGGGAAGGCTGAATCGACGAGGAGACTACAGATTCGAGTGGATTTAGTTCTGGACTGCCCTGGCTTTGGGGAACGCTGATACCAGCATCATAGATGCCAAACTCACTCACATCGGTAAACGTTATGTTTGAGCCAGCATTTGAACCACGATTTGATCCCGTCTTCGAACCAGAGGTTGGGAAGCGAGAATTCGTTGAAGCTAAAGGTGAGGGATAGTTATTGAGGCGATCGCCACTTTCTACACCCACCAATGGGCTATTTCGTGAACTCCCTAAGAGACGATCGCCCGTGCCATATAGGTTAAGCTGCCACGAATCCCACGTGCCGGTTTCGCCTGCAAATCCATCGGCAACGGTGAGCGTCCAATTGCCAGCGGATGATTCTCCCCAGTGACGGGCTGAGGTCAGCGTCCAATTCTCGAAGTCGTCATTCGAATCGCTATGGACATCAGTCAGAATTGAATCAGTGCCGTCAGGAGAGGTCAGCGTGACCTTCAAATCTCCCCGGATCGGGTGGGTTGCATCAAAGACGACTTCAGCCCATTCAACCGTAATATCCTGGGCGATCGCCACAGTGGAACGAATCCCCGTCAACCTATTGTCTGGAATCGTTGCGCCAATGGGCAATCGTCCAGTGGTGGTCATCATTTCTGGTTCGACGGGTGTCCAGCTAATCGCGGCGTCAACGGCAGCAGCGGCATCAACCGCACCAAACCCATACTGATGATTAATCTCGTGCCCGGCGCCATTGGTAGTCCAATCTACGTCAAGGGGATCGGTTAGTTTGGCCGTTTCAACCAAAATGTGCTGGACATCACGCCAGGTCAAATTTGGATTGACCTCAAGCATCAGAGCGATGACTCCAGACACCAACGGCGCTGATGATGACGTTCCGCCAAACTCATTGGTGTAGTCCCCATCAAAATTTCTGCCATCGCGGCCCACTAAATCGGTTGTCGTGATGCCTACGTCATCCCCATCCGAGTAAGCCGCTACTAAGATTGGAGCCCCGGGTTCGCTGTAATATGCCTGCACTCCATTATGGTCGATGGCAGATACAGCGATGGTGTAGCGGGAATTGGCATATCCATCGTAGTTGACATTATCTCCGTTTTGCAACCCGTTCCCGGCTGCCCACACGTAGATCGAGCCAAGCCCGTCTCGGCCAGTGGCAATGCCATGTCTTAAAGCAGCGCGGGTCAGATCTCCAGGACCTTCGAGCCGCCTGGCATCATCAGAGGGCCCCCAACTGTTGTTGTAGATATCAATGTCTTGATTGCGAAACGATAGCGCCTGGGCTTCAATACTGTCAGTCGCTGGGGTAGCCGTCAGCCGAATGCCTGCCAATGAAGCACCCGGTGCAGATCCACTGACGCCGATGCCATTTTGCCCTGCTGCTGCAATACCTGCAACTGAGGTGCCGTGAAAATCAAATGAGTTGTCTGGGCTTGGATCAGCATCGTCATTGTTGAAGTCAAAACTCAAGTCTGGGCGATACTGACTGGCCAGATCAGGATGAGTATACTGAAGCCCGTCATCGACGATGCCGATGACCACGCCTGTCCCCAGAGCAATATCCCAAGCAGCTCCCAGATTGGCATCGGCTCCGGGTGTCCCGCCTGTTTGGCCGCTATTAAGCAAATGCCACTGGGTCTCAAAGAGCGGATCATTGGGCAGAAAGCGATCGCCCCGAATTAACACTGATTGAGGCTGAGTGACGATGCGTGGCTTCGAAGGCGAAACGTTTACTCCAGCACGACCATCGCGCGATTGAGTGACGAAGTCAGGCATAGAAAGTGTTCTCAAATAATGCCTTTGAACTGATGCGTCCCGTCTTAGCATAGAGGCAACCGCCTGATGATTAATGATCCTAGCCGGGGTTAACTTCGGTGCGTCACGCAGAGCGATGACCACCCTACTTACCTTAGAATGCACATTCGAGATGTCAGTTCCTTGAATTGAGAATGTCTTGCTATTCTCAAAAACTGTGGCTCTGTCACAAATGTTTTAGATGCCTGACATATCATTCCCACTCAGTTGATCAGACAGAACGTTACTCTCGAGTCCAGATGTATAGCCCTACGGGCTTAGGTTTGCGTGTAGAACCCGCGCGCCGCGCGGGTTCTACACGCGTTCAGCGTCCTAACGCAAAAGCGTAAGGCTGTATATGATTGGGTGCCCATTCAAACCTAAAGGGTTTTGTGTCGTGCAACAAACCGATATATTCATTGGGCTACGCTTGTTATTAGAAGGTTTATTATTCTGAGCAATACTGACTTGCCGCTAACGAATTTTGGTCCAGATCCTGATTGCTATCCTGACCTCGTGCCGTCTAGTGTTCTGTCTCCGCAGCGATGGCCATTTGGTTTGGATTGGCTGCCCGTGGCGACATATCTCGTCGGCGGAAATGTGCGGGATGCCTTACTCGGTCGCTATGCCGATTATCTAGACCTAGATTTTGTGATGCCCTCGGGGGCGGTAGAGACAGCTCAGGCGATCGCCCGACATTATCGCGCTGGGTTTGTTTTGCTGGATGCCGATCGCAAAATCGCCCGTGTCGTATTTGAACAGGCAACGGCAGACTTTGCTCAACAGGTGGGTCCAACCCTAGAATCCGATCTGTATCGGCGAGATTTCACCGTCAATGCGATCGCCTATCACCCCCAGACAGAAGCCCTCCTCGATCCGCTTCAAGGGCATCGTGATATTAATCAAGGGCTGATTCGGATGGTGTCTCGTGAAAATCTGGAAGAAGACCCCCTGCGCCTGTTACGAGCGTATCGTCAGGCCGCTCAACTTGGGTTTCGAGTCGAGCCTCAAACCCGCATTGCCATTCAAGAACTCACCGGGTTGCTACAATATGTCGCACCTGAACGGGTTCAATCTGAGGTAAATTACCTGCTCAGTACTCCTAATGGAACTGGGCTACTGGCGCTCGCATGGCAAGACGGCTTGCTCAAATACTGGTTGCCTCACATCACTCAAGAACGGCTTCAGCGCATAGCCCAGATTGATCAATCTGCCGCATCACTGAGCGCATCAATGCCTAAGTTTGAGGAGGTCTTGAAAAGCTGGATTCGCGACCAGCAGAAAGCCTCGGCAAGTCGACGCAACTGGTTCAAAATTGCAAAACTGACCCAACTTGTTTCCGATGACATTGACGAAGCTGAACATGAACTGTGGCGACTCAAGTACAGTCGTGCCGAAGTTCACGCTGTTCTGACCCTGCTGCGCGTGATGCCTCAACTCTCTACAGATACGCTTCCTTCTCTGTCGCAGAGAGATTTATATTTCTTTTTTCAGACGGTGGGGGCGACACTTCCTGCTGCTGCCGTCTTGGCCGTTGCGTTTGGCCACTCAACCGAGGCGATCGCCCCCATAGTGTCTCGGTTTCTCGATGAAGATGACCCAATTGCCCATCCTCATCCGCTGCTGAGCGGTCGAGACTTAATGACTAAACTGGGCATTCCGCCAGGTCCTCAAGTTGGGTATTTACTAGAAGCGATTCAACTTGCGCGTGCAGAAGGCAAGATTGCCAGTGCAGACGATGCGCTCTCGTTCGCTCAAACTCGACTCGAACACGGCACATTAGAATAATCGATCTAGGGCGTTGGTGATGAGGTGGGCTAATCAGACGACATAACGTCGATGGCAGCAGAATCAATCCATGTGCCATCCTCAAGCTGTGCCCATATTGATCCGTCTGCAAGCTTTCTCTGATCGGTCACAGAGACCGTATCAGACGCGGCAATTTCTCCCACCGATTCACCGTCTGGATTAGCGCGCCTCTCAGTTCCACGTTTAACCGAAAACGTTCCCTGGGGGCCTTTAAACTGCTGAGGGTCAACCGATGGCGTAAAGCTCTCTAGCTCAGGTGCCGCTGCATTCTCAGATGGTATGGTCGCAGATTCAGATTCATCAGACGGTTGAACCGCTGCTGATTCG
>DBGGTD010000531.1:0-3084 GCA_051162585.1 Elainellaceae cyanobacterium | reverse complement strand
CCTGCGGCACCAATGACCAAATCCGGATTGAGTGCCACGACTTTCTCTAAGTTAGGAGGTGTGCGTTCACTACTGACATGCTCGATGCCTTCAAATCGAGTATCTCCAGCAATGAGGCTACTGCCCGGCACTCCTACAAGCTTACTGCTGTCAAGTTGATGAACGAGGTCAGCCGATAGAGATGTCAATGCAACGATGCGCTCAGCCGAGGCGATCGCCCCTGTTTGCGTTGCAACAGAGTCTGGATTTACTTCAGGGGCAGTAGACGAAGAGGGTTCCGAGTTAGCACAAGCGGTTAGAGTAAGACCACAACCAATCGCAAACATCATCAGATAGTTGAATCGTCGGCAGAGCATAGAGACCTCATATTAATCATTAGGAATTTTGAAACGTTACATCGGCGCAGGTCACTGCAATGGCAATGGCTAATGATTCAATTAAAATCGCCAGGTTAACCCGGCTCGGATTGATCGTCCGGGTTGTTGAAATCTTTCAATATCGGGACGTTCATTAAACGTACGGACATCAGCATAGCGATAATATTCCTCATCAAAGATATTGAACAATCCCAAATTAAGCGCCAGATTAGGAGAAAAGCGATAGTAGCCAATCAAATCAAATAGTGTGAATCCTCCCGGCAGAAACGGTTCGGCGCCAGTTAGTGGATCAGCATCTCGATCAGTTCGCGCCTCACCCACAACAGTAGTGATGAACTCGATGCCCCATTTGTCCTCTGGCGCTTGATACCCCAATCCAGCTACCAGTTCGAATGGATCAACCGAAAGGAGTGGCTCATCGGTCGTCAAATTATTGCCAACCGTCCATGCCAAGGCTGCGCGAATGCGAAAACCATCAGTACCTGGACTAAAGCGGTATTCACCGCCAAACTCTAATCCATAAATCTCGGCTTCACTGACATTTTGAGTTTGAAACACGTTTACAACCGGGGTGCCAAATGGCGGAGCCGGATTAAGAGTCTCAGTTCCAGCATCGACGAACGATTCAATGAAATCATCGTAGCGGCTATAAAATCCGGTCAAACTAAAGCGACCCTGAGGATAATTGCCGCGAATCCCCAACTCAAAGGTGTTGCTGGTTTCAGCTTCCAAATCAGGATTGGAAATCGTGCGGTATTTGAAAAACGTGCCGCTTAGATTAGTAAAGCCGCTATTGATTTCGCTGTAGAGCGGCGCACGGAAGCCTCTAGCGTAGCGTCCAACTAGTGTAATTCCGGGAGTAGCCTGGTATACCAGGCTCAAACTCGGCGAGACTGACGTTGCATCATAGTCTACTGCTTCGGCTCCATTCCGGCTAAAGGCTTCACTCGGATCAGTAGTCAGGTCATAATAGTCAAACCGCAAACCAGGAATCACTGCTAGGCGATCGCTCAACAGCGAAATTTCATCTTGCACATACAATCCCAATCGAAAGGTATCCGATTGAGGAAAATCTTCGACCGGGAAGGTATCAGTCACCGAAGTTTGTGTTTCTTCGCCAGTGAGTAGATTTGTCTCAGTGCGATCGCGCGGTCGTTCATTGCGCGTATTGGAGACTTCTATGCCATAGGTCAAGCGGTTGCCGATATTACCAATGCCAAAGTCGTTTCGCAATTGAAGGTTGGCTCCCCATACGCGATCGAGAAAGTCATAATCATCTTCCCTTAAAGTAGGCGTACCAATGGGAAACTGCCCGCCGCTGGCCGATCCATAGATAAATTCTCGCTCCCGCAGTTCTTCTTCCCGCGCATTTTGGAAATAGACTTGCAGTTGACCGAACTGAAGAAATGAAGCACTGTCTGGATTGTCGTATTCGTAAGCCAGGCTAAACCTTTCTCGATTCGTATTCAGTTCAACATCCTCAAAACTAATATCGGGCGTCAGATTGCTCTCCACGATATCGAGATTACTGTCGTCATCAAAGACTTCTGCGGTAAAGTTAAGCGAATTGAATTCGTCAAAGCGATAGACTAGCGTTCCGAGAAAGTTATTGCGACTACCTTCCTCTTCATCCACAAAATCACCGTCACCTGCTACCGCAAACTCAGAGCGATCGCGCCGCGTATAGCCAAACAGTAATTCCAGATTGCCAAGACGGGATGCAAATAACCCGGTACTAGCAAATCCGTCATTGGCAGAATCAAAGTTGGTCGAAGCACTGCTGAACGTATTGCCATCAACCCGCGCTAGCAAATCACTGGGATCTAGGGTGAAATAACTAACAACGCCTGCCAGTGCATCGCTCCCATACAAAGCAGATGCGGGACCCCGAATGATTTCAACTGAGTTAAGAGTTTCGATGTCTACATAGTCTCGCCCTAGTTGAAACGGACCAAACTCAAACCGGGCAGGAACGCGAATGCCATCAACCTGTAGCAGTACTCGATTGCCCCCCAATCCGCGAATCGTGAAGTCTTGAAAACCATAGCGCTCACTCCGTCGCACGCTGACTCCCGGCTCATAGCGCACTAGCTCACGAATGTCGGTGGCTAGAATGCGATTGATGTCGTCAAACTCAATCACAGTGACGTTAGCGGGTGATTCTTCTATGGTGCGGGGCGTGCGGGTACCTGTCACCGTAATGCGAATCTGAGGATTATCCAAGACTTCCATATTTACATCCGTTCCCTCCTCTGCTTCGCTTTCTTCGTCCTCTTCGTTCTCTTCAGCTTGAGAAATATCTTGGGCTAGCCAATCTGCTGAAGTCAACGGAATGTCCACCTCGCTCAGTTGCGGAACGTTTGCCTCATTTGTAGGTAGCTCATCTGCCGATAACTCATCGGTAGTAGCTGCGGATGAAGTTGATACTGCACTGGGTAAGGAACCAGCCCAAGCAGTTGTGATAAATGGAATAGATACAACGAAAGGGGCGATCGCTCCACCAAGGAACACGAGTTTGAAGATGACAATAGATTTCATTAGATTTCAAAAATTGACCGTTCAAGCGTGGAATGTGCATGATGTGTTCCCTCTTATTGATTAATCTAATCGTGCTCTGAGAATCGAAGATATACCAGCATTTAGCAGGCCAAAGTATGCCAGCGCTGTTGCACGGGAACATCATCTGTCTTCTCAGCGTATTCTCATT
>DBGGTD010000530.1:0-2477 GCA_051162585.1 Elainellaceae cyanobacterium | reverse complement strand
CATGCAGCCCAGCTTATTCATATTCGAACAGATACGCCCATTGAAATTCCGCCTCATTTGTCTGTTGCCCATGTCGGCAAGCCAAACGATCGAATTCCTCCTGATATCGATGTTTCAGGATTTCCCGACTCTGAAGTGGTGTCGCGCGTCCATGCTGATATTCGAATAGAGGCGGGTATTTACTATATCGAAGATGTGGGTAGCTCCAATGGTACGTATATCAACAATATCGCGTTGCCGATCGGCAATCGACATCGCTTGCGCCCGGGCGATCGCATTGCGCTAGGGAAGGGAGACAAGGTATCGTTCTTGTTTCAGCTATCGTGAGTGAATCGTCTAAAGAAGCCTCGAAGAGATTGATATCGATATCGATTATTTCTCATCAAATGCCCTGCTTTCTTCAAATAACAGAAAGTTGCGAATTGGTTTCCCCGCTGGCGCACCTTAGCGATTAAGATATAGAGCAGTTTTACGCTGAATCTTTTCTCTGACACGCGTTCCCTCGCTCAACGCCGTAATGTCAAACTCTCAATTATCGGTGTGATTACCTTATTACTCTTACATCCCCTCAAACGAACCCCAGTTCAGGTCTGGCCCTTTGAGAATGAGCCAGTAATTCGTATTGGTCGGTCGACTGACAACCAGGTCATTCTCTACAGCGCTGTGGTGTCGCGTCATCATGTCGAATTGCGTCAGGTGGGAGGTGGTTGGGAAGTCGAAAATCTAGGAACGAACGGAACCTACCTGGATGGAAAACGCATTACGAAAGTTCCGGTTGCAGATGGGGCAATTATTCGCCTGGCGCGATCTGGTCCTAACATTCAAATTCGGATTGGGTCAGAGGCTTTACAAGACCTTCCCGAAAATCTTCAGGGCGATCGCATGATGAGTCAGCGCTTTGACGCACCCCCTACAGAAACTGAAATTAACAATCTACCCAATGCAAAGCAGACTAAGCCATCGGAGCCGAGCGAGTCTGCACTGAGCGACTCCAATGGGTCGGTCGGGTCAATGGGCACCATCCCGGTTCCGTCTCATCTTCGCCTGTCAGCAGATAGGGTGGCTGGCGTTGCATCCGGAGCAAGAGCTACGTCTCCGTCTACGTTAGACAGACTGGTTCCTAGTCTGGGCGCTCCAGCCGATGCGTCGTCGCGGCGGTTACGATCATCTCGACCGCTTCAGCATGGAAGTCATTATCAGCGCGATCGCCCGCTGCAAACGTTGCAAACCATTGGTAATTATCAGATTTTACAGGTCTTAGGACAGGGCGATATCGGCGTTACGTATCTAGCGTGGCACGAGGGCAAACAGCTTGTTCTGAAGACGCTGAGTTCGGAATGGCTCCAGCATCCGAGAGCCCAGGCCGCACTGGAATATGAGGCAGAGCTGCTGCGACAACTTTATCATCCCCAGATTCCGCAATTTTTTGATTTTTTCTTGATGGGGGGTCGACCGTATCTCGCCATGGAGATGATACCGGGTGAAAATCTGGCGCGACGGATTGCGACGACCGGGCCTGTATCGCCTGCCCGCGCGATCGATTGGATGCTTGAAATCTGCAATATCCTAGAGTATTTGCATTGTTTCAACCCGCCCATTCCGCACCGAAATATTGAGCCTGCCAACCTGATCGACCGAAGCAAGACGGTATCTCAAGAAACGTCATCTCACGACTCCACATGGTCGGATGACTTAAACGACTTAGCGCTCGTCGGATTTGGCACCGCTAAAGCCGTCATTTTAGGGCAGCAAACGCCCGCCGGCTCGACTGGATACAGCGCACCCGATCAGCTCGAAATCAATGCCTCTCCTGCCGTTGACCTCTATTCTCTAGGGCCGACATTTGCATATCTGTTAACTGGGCAAAGTCCAGTTTCGTTTTGCCACGATGGCATTCAGGGGCATCAGTTTTGCGCAGAATCTATTCCCGCTGGGTCATCCGGCATTACCAACATTATTCGCAAGCTGACTCATTCATCGATGGAGCATCGCTATCCTTCGATTTCAGCCGTTGTAGATGATCTGCGCGGGGTCGCTGCCCAGTTAGAGTCTGTTCAGACATGACAAGACGTTACGTGGAGAACACGCCATGACTGATCAAGCGCAGTTGATTCCAATTAGCATTTCAGTTTTAACGGTGTCTGATACGCGTACGGACGATACTGATATGTCGGGCAGATTTCTGTGCGATCGCCTTCTAGAGGCAGGTCATGATCTTGCTGAGAAGGTGATCGTGCCCGACAACATCTACAAAATTCGGGAAATTATCTCTCGATGGATTGTGGATGAGCAAGTCCAGGCGATTATTACAACGGGCGGAACGGGGCTAACTGGGCGAGACGGAACACCCGAAGCGATTTATCCTCTACTTGATAAAGAAATTCAGGGGTTTGGAGAAATCTTTCGGATGATTTCTTACCAAGAAATTAAAACCTCAACGATTCAATCTCGAGCGCTAGCAGGAGTCGCGAATGGCA
>DBGGTD010000529.1:0-2447 GCA_051162585.1 Elainellaceae cyanobacterium | reverse complement strand
AAAAGGGTAATTGCTGCCCTGGAAGCTGAGGCAAGCTCTACATAAGTTTTTCATGATTCTTATAAAAGGATTGGGTAATTTCTAACAGCGCTGGGATTAAGGATTGGTCATCCAATGCTACTTTTCAATCATCCTCTAAAGTAACTCTTAATGTGAGCCTCCCTTCATGTTGCAGTGCAGATAGGTTTTATATCTTTTACAACAACGATAGTTTCCAAAGAATCGTTATCAAACGGTACTTTCTTGGATATTCCTTTAGCGCTTCACAATTGTTTCGGGAAAGCTAAGGATAAACCAAAATCCCCATCATGCACGACATTCTCCACCGCAACACCGACCGAGGACAGCGGACGCGATCGCTCCTGCTTCGGCACATTCACCCAAATGAAGAAGTCAGCCGAGATGAATTGGTAAATCGCTCTGGCCTGACCTACGACCAGGTGAGACGGCAAACTAAAAATCTCTGTATCGAGGGAATTCTTCAATCCCGCATCGAAAACGGTCAACGTCGCTATTCTCTTCGCCAAAGCTTCATCAGCAAATCGGTAGTTTCTGCATAGTGCCGATTTGAGATTGGTCAGTACCAGTTAAGAATCAAACGAGGGCGAGAAGGTAAAGGATGAGTTAGCCAGAATGGGCTATCGAGTGGCGATCGCCTCCTATTGTGGGGCTGCCAAAGAAACACTGGTGGCGATCGCTGACCAAATCGACGTACCCACAGTTACTCAAGAGGAGAAGCCCAAGGCCATGACGGCCTATCAGTTGCGGGATGAACTCCTGAAAAACCTGGTCTCACCCAAGATGCTGCTAATTGTGGACGATGCCCATCGCTTTCCATCCTCGCTGAGGTATTGGTTGGAAGATATCCATCGAAAGGGCGGGCTGTTGCTGCTCCTGGCGACGGCTCCCCCTGCGAAAGATATTTCTTTAAAAATGCCCCGCATAGAAATGCATCCGCTAAAAAATGACGAGATTCGAGCGCTCATGTATCAAGAGGCTCTATCCCACGGGATGACTCTACAACCGAGCCTATTCGCTGAGCTTCAGCAGCGGGCAGGCAATAACCCGGCATTGGCAAAGCGGGTGGTGAGAGAGGCCCTGCTGGGAATTGGCGAGGAGCAAAGTACCGACCACCAGCAATATGTGGATGGCACCCCGTTTCTGGTAGCTGCTCTCACTGCCGTGGGCATTGTCCGGTTTATCGGTATGGGAATGGGCGATCGCTCACTGTACATCATTGGTGGAATTGCAACCTTGGCAGCAGTCGCCCTGCGAACTATTTTTTACACCGTCAATCGAAAATCTTCAAGGCTAGGAAAGTCATGAAACTCAGGGTGCTCTACGCATCAGATGCGAATCGTCTCAATCCGCTCCAGTGGGTCAACGTGTGGCAAGTGACGCTGTTCCCCATTAGTGAGTATTACGCGACCTGCCAAGTACAGGAGTTGGACAATGTTCTGGGGAATCAGGATGTTGAGGAATTTGCGCTGGAACTGATTGACGAGCAGGGGCATCCAGCGGTGGTGGAGGTAGTCTTGCCATGATGTCTGTCACCCACTGTGCGATCGCCATCTGTTCGACATCGATTGCGATTGGCACAGCCAACCCGTTTGTGTTGCTCTCGGCAGCGATTGGCTCCCAGATCCCCGATGTGGACACAACGGAGAGCTTCATAGGACGGCTGTTCTTCCCAGTGGCGAAGTGGCTGGAGGAGAGATTCCCTCATCGCACGATTACCCATTCGTTTATGGCATCGGGCGTGGTGGCGATCGCCTGTGTGCCGCTTTTCTTGATCCACTGGCACTACTGGGCTGCCATTGTTTTGGGGCATTTTTGCGGCTGGTTTTCTGACTGTTTCACTAAAGCGGGCGTGGCAGCATTTTATCCGTCTCCGGCACGGCTGGTGATTCCAGGCAATCCAAGGGCACGGCTTGAGAGTAAGTCTCCATCTGAATACTGGATTCTGGCGATCGCCCTATTTTTGACGGTGGTGAGTGTCAATCTGATTAGTGCAGGTGGCATTTCTGAGCAGTTTGCCCTGAGCTTTTTTAGCGACTCGGCAACCGCTGCGGAGATGTTTCGCAAGCATGGCAGTGAGCGCATGGTGCTGGTAGACGTGCAGGGTATCCACAACTACACCAGTCAGGCGGTGAGCGGTTCCTATGTGGTGATCGAGTCTACCGCGAGTGATGTGATTGCTGAAGATCCGACCAATAGCAAGCTTTACAAAATTGGCAGTGCCCCAGATGTGCAGATTCGCCCGACGCGGATCAAGACTTCGCTGGGCGATCGCCTCTCAATTCAAGCTCAAGAGGTGGCGCTTCAGGAGATTGCAGTGTCGGATTGGATTGCTCGTCTTCCTCAAAATGCTTATGTCACTGGATCGTTGCTGTTAGACGATATCGAAGATGTTCTGCTTCCTGTTGAGATTGAGAGCTATCCAACCC
>DBGGTD010000528.1:0-4277 GCA_051162585.1 Elainellaceae cyanobacterium | reverse complement strand
ACACGCATCATTGCGTAATACATTAAGCCCAATCGGGAGAGTCACTAAGCTCGTTAAACGCTGAACGACTAGGCTCATCGCGCTCACAACAGCTGGATCAACCGTATCTTTTGGAAAGGGCGCATCAAAAAAGTTTTCGACGATAATGCCATCGACACCACCAGAAGCTAAGGCAGTCGCCTCTTGCTCGGCGCGAGCAATCACTGCGTTCAAATCACCTCCCCAGCGAGGCGAGGTTGGAAGCGGCAGCAAATGAATGACACCAATAATCGGGTTGGCAGTTTTAAATATCTGAATCAAGTCCACGTGTTCTCAAATTCGGACTCGCTAATCACAACACACACAATGTTAAGCTTTAAGATCTAACTTTAACAGCAATGTGAACCGAACTTTGAATTATTCGAGTCCTTAGCAATTCGTCAATAATCGTTCTAGCTATTCTTTCCTCCTGGGAACGGTTTATTCTCAAAATCATCACGATTCATCGAAAACATCTAAAATGTGTAGTTATGTTATGCATTTTTGCGCTAGGATGTCATCGCGATCCAATTGATTTAGCAAGCGATTTTAATTGACGGTATTTGGTTAGCATCTTGGCACGATGCATTGTTTAGAAGGGGGTTAGCCGTTGATCAGCAATCGCTACAGTGCAAAGCTACTATCCCCTTATCCTAATTTGGATCGAGCTAATATCCACGTATTCGTTGTCTGTCAACACGAACTTTTATGGGCGATAAGCCAACAGTTTCTATTTCGCATCTCGGTTGTGAAAAGAATCGGGTAGATACGGAGCATATGCTGGGTTTGCTTGTAGAAGCAGGCTACCTGGTCGATAGCGATGAAGAACTTGCCGACTATGTCATTGTCAATACTTGCAGCTTTATTCAAGCTGCTCGGGAAGAGTCTGTTCGGGTGCTTGTTGAGCTTGCCGAAGCTCAGAAGAAAGTAGTCATTACCGGATGCATGGCGCAACACTTTCAGCAAGAATTGCTGGATGAACTGCCTGAAGCGGTAGCTCTTGTGGGCACGGGAGACTACCATAAAATTGTAGATGTGATTCAGCGCGCTGAGACAGGGGAGCGAGTTAAGGAAGTATCCGCTGAGCCAACCTACATCGCTGATGAAACCGTACCCCGCTATCGAACGACGACTGAAGGAGTCGCATACCTACGAGTTGCAGAAGGCTGTGATTATCGCTGTGCATTCTGCATTATTCCCCATTTGCGAGGCAATCAGCGATCGCGCTCAATCGAGTCAATTGTGGCTGAAGCGGAGCAACTCGTAGCTGAGGGTGTTCAAGAGATTGTTCTGATATCCCAAATCACAACCAATTACGGACTCGATCGGTACGGAAAGCCTAAGCTTGCCGAATTATTGAGAGCGCTAGGCACTATCGAGGTACCCTGGATTCGGATGCACTATGCGTATCCGACCGGGCTGTCCCCTGAGGTGATTGAAGCAATTCAGGAAACGCCAAACGTTTTACCGTATTTGGATTTACCACTCCAGCATTCCCATCCAGATGTGCTGCGAGCCATGAATCGCCCCTGGCAAGGACAGGTTAATGACCAGATTATCGAACGGATTAAAGCAGCGCTTCCTAATGCTGTGCTGAGAACAACATTTATTGTTGGCTTTCCAGGTGAAACAGACGAGCATTTTCAGCATCTACTTCAGTTCGTTCAACGTCACGAGTTTGACCACGTTGGTGTATTTACATTTTCTCCCGAGGAAGGCACTCCTGCATACCTAATGCCGGATCAGATTCCACAGTCTGTGATGGATGCACGCCGAGATGCATTGATGCAAATCCAGCAGCCTATCTCTTTGCGGAAAAATCAAGCTGAAATTGGAACCGTAGTCGATGTTTTGATTGAGCAAGAAAATCCTGAAACCGGAGAATTAATCGGGCGATCAGCCCGCTTTGCTCCAGATGTCGACGGTTTAGTTTACATTCAGGGCGAGGCGAGGCTAGGAACGATTGTTCCAGTTGCCGTTACTGACGCCGATATTTATGACCTTTATGGTCATGTTGCAGATACTCAAACGCAGTTAAGAGGCGCGCTTAATCGTGTCTCTTTCAGCACGCGATCCCATTAGCACGCGATTAAGGAGACACGATGACCCTCTCGTTTAAGAGTTTAGGACTATCGGACGCCCGTGTCCGGATTCTCGAAGACTTAGGATTTGATACGCCAACCGAAATTCAGGCGCGAGCCATTCCTCATCTATTATCAGGTCGAGATGTTGTTGGATTAGCTCAAACAGGTACGGGCAAAACAGCAGCATTTGCTCTGCCACTGCTGGAGCAAATTGACGTTAAAAATCGAGCCGTGCAGGCGCTCATCCTGACGCCGACTCGCGAATTGGCTGTTCAGGTCTATCAATCGATTCGAGGTCTCAATGACGACAAGCGACTGTTTACGCTAGCCGTGTATGGAGGGCAATCAATCGATCGACAAATTCAACGCCTTCAAAAAGGATCTCAAATTGTTGTGGGCACGCCTGGGCGAGTTCTCGATCTGCTATCGCGAGGCGATCTTCGTCTTGATGAACTAAATTGGTTAGTTCTTGATGAAGCCGATGAGATGCTGAATATGGGCTTTATTCAAGATGTCGAAGATATTTTGAGTCAGGCTCCGTCAGAGCGCCAGATGGCTTTCTTCTCAGCGACCATGGATCCTTCAATTCGTGAGCTGGCTACTAAATTTTTGCGATCGCCCGTAACCGTTGCGATTGAGCAACCCAAGGCCGCTCCGAGCCGTATCCATCAAGTTGCATACATGATCCCACGAGGATGGACGAAGGCGCGCGCCCTACAACCAATATTGGAGCTTGAAGATCCCGACTCGGCGCTAATTTTTGTGCGGACTCGTCGCTCTGCAGCCGAACTAACCCGGCAGCTTCAAGCGGCAGGGCACAGCGTCGATGAATATCATGGGGATCTAAGCCAAGCTCAGCGGGAGCGACTGTTACTGCGATTCCGCCAGCGTCAGGTGCGATGGGTTGTTGCCACCGATATTGCCGCGCGAGGGCTTCATGTCGAAGACTTGACGCATGTGATTAACTACGATCTGCCTGATAGCGTTGATAGTTATGTCCACCGGATTGGGCGAACGGGGCGCGCCGGCAAAGAAGGCATGGCGCTCTCGCTAATTCATCCGCTGGATAAGCACAAACTGCGCAACATCGAGCGTCATATTCGGCAGAAGCTATCGTGGGGTAAGATTCCAACTCGGGCCGAAATTGAGGCACGCCATATCCAAAAGCTGCAAGATCAGATTCGAGAAGCATTGGCCAGCGAGCGGATCGCCTCGTTCCTGCCCATTGTGTCGCAGCTTAGTGAAGAGTACGAACCGCATACCGTTGCAGCAGCGGCGCTGCAAATGGCATATGATCAAATTCGCCCAGCTTGGATGCGAGAACAAAACATCGTTGACGAGTCACCTGCCCGTCCTACAAAATCTCGTTCGGGTTCGCGAGGTAAGCAGTCTAAGCGAAGCCGACCGTCACTTCCGACCAAAAACTAGGCATTGCGTTAGGGTTGGGAATAGTTTTTTTAAGCACTATTCCCAACGCGCTATTCTTAGCCTTGTCTCAGATATTGAAATCAAAGGCATGACTCTGCTGTCTACCGAACTGCTCACTTACTATCGATGCCTCAGCACGCAGTTGTTTACCGTTGTCGACGTTGAAACAACCGGGCATCGAGCAAATCATAACCGCGTAATGGAATTGTCGGTGCTTCAGGCAACGCTGGCGGACGGAATCCATCGCCAGCAAACTCATTTGATCAATCCCCAGGAGCCGATTCCACCGAAGATTGTTGAGGTGACTGGCATTTCTGAAGAAATGGTGAGCGTTGCATCCCCTGCGGCGGAGATCTTGCCGCTCTATATTTCTTGGCTCAATCAAGGCATTTTAACTGCCCACAATATTAAATTTGATTATCCGTTCCTCAGAGCGGAATATGCTCGGCTGGAGACGGATTTTTATAAGCCTGCTAGTGAGCGATTTTGCACGGTAGAGCTGGCTCGTCTAATGCTGGCAGATTTGCCATCTCGGAGCTTGCCTCAGTTGGTGAAGCATTTCCAATTTAAGGTGGGCGTGTCTCATCGTGCTGAAGCTGATACCCAAGCGTGTTGGTTATTAGCAGAGCGGTTATTACACGAAATTCGTAACGAGGACGACGAAACACTCATTGCTCGATTTGCTCGCCACTGGATGCCTCTAAAAGAAGCTGCAAAATTGTTACGGCGTTCTAAGAAGCACTGCCA
>DBGGTD010000527.1:0-5016 GCA_051162585.1 Elainellaceae cyanobacterium | reverse complement strand
CAATGGTTGAGCGTAGCCCAGCGGTTGGGCGATCGCGTCGTCGTTGGCGGTTTGTCAGGTGGAGGAACTCTTGCTGCATGGCTGTCATTAGAAAAGGCCGATCAGATTGATCGAACTATTTTATTTGCGCCGTTTCTTAGCAGCAGTAGCCGCGTGGTTGATTTATTTGTCCGCAATCTCGGCGGATATTTTGAATGGACAGATGTTAAAGGGCCGTCATATCAGGGATTTCCGCTGGCAGCACTACGGGCGTTACTCATCGTTGGACAGTACACACTTAAACGAGTTAAAAAACCTCCCGTTGCTCCGATGTTCATCATTTCTAGTGAGAGCGATCGCGCCGTCGGCAACGATGATCATTACACTATGTTCGAGTCTGCGCTCAACCATCAACCCAAATGCTGGTATCACCGCTTTGATCGAGTGTTAGATATTCCCCATACGATGATGACCGAGAGCGAAGGAAATGACTACGAGCATCTCCTCAATACGATGGCAAAGGCATACATCAAGAGCGATTTAACGTGGGCTGAGATTGAGGAAATTGCCTATCGCATGACTAAAGGACGCACCTTTGATTCGGTGGTTAGCGAGCTTCAGTTGACCGAAAAAGTGTCTCCTGAAATGCCCGCTATGATAACGATGGTTGATAAATGGTCAATTGTCGTCAAGCGTGAGCTAGGCTCTAAACGGCGGAGATAAGGGCGTCACGATTCCGAAATAGCAGTCGTGTCTCACCCGAATCTGACAGGCGATCGCCCTAAAACTCAAACAATAGGGGAAAATATGCTGAAGCAGTATAGGTAAATAGATTGTGGCTCAGGTCATTCTAGAGAACATTTATAAGAGTTTTCCCCATCGTCGAGGGCACGCCCAGCAGGTTGCTCACCCCGGTTCTCTTAGTACCTCAGCAAACCAGGATTTCTCGACGTCCTCATCCTCCTATGCAGAGGCTTCCACCTCTGCCGTCAGCGTGTTGCGCAATATCAATCTCCACATCAAAGACGCTGAATTTATGGTGTTAGTGGGTCCTTCGGGATGTGGAAAGAGTACTCTACTTCGCCTTATTGCAGGGCTAGAGCCAATTACAGGTGGAACTATTCGGGTTGGCGATCACGTAGTCAACACCTTACCTCCCAAAGAGCGAGACATCGCCATGGTGTTCCAAAACTATGCGCTGTATCCCCACATGACGGTTTATGACAATCTTGCCTTTGGGCTAAGGCGAACTCACCACAATGATGATTCAAAGCAATTGCCAGCAGATGCAACCTATATCGCAACCGTGTTATCCACTCTCTCCACCTGGAGCGAAACTCTACTTGTCAAACTGACTCAGCCGTTGCCTCGATCAATGCGCTACTGGTCAACACGAGAACGGGCGATTGATGAACGAGTCCGAACGGTTGCTCAAATGTTGCAGGTCGAATCGCTTCTCGATCGGCTGCCCAAACAATTGTCGGGTGGGCAAAAGCAACGGGTTGCAATGGGACGCGCAATGGCCCGCAATCCACAAGTGTTTTTGATGGATGAGCCCCTCTCGAATCTAGACGCTAAGTTACGTCTCGAAACTCGTGCCCAGATTGTGAATCTTCAGCACAAACTTGGAACCACCACCATCTATGTCACCCATGATCAGACTGAAGCGATGACGATGGGCGATCGCATTGCTGTCATGAATGCTGGACAAATTCAGCAAATTGCTACGCCGCTAGAGCTCTATCACCATCCGGTCAATCAATTCGTCGCTGAATTTATTGGCACCCTACCGATGAACTTTATTCCGGTCATGATTAGGGCTCCCTTACTCATTACCCACCCCCAATTTCGGCTGACGCTGCCAGAAAGTTGGGAACCTCAACTTCGTCGATACGATGGGCAAATGTTGATTTTAGGCATTCGCCCAGAGCATTTGGGCGTCAGTGTTCCAGCCCCTAAAAATCTGCCCGTTGTTGTTAAGCGAACTGAAATATTAGGTAGCGAAATTCATCTGGCTTGTGAGTTCGCTGACGCCGATCGCTCAGTGCTACAGGCTCGGATTGCCCCCGATCAAATTCCACATATTGGAGAACAGCTTTGGCTGGCGATCGCGACCAACCATGTTCACTTGTTTGATCCAACGACTCATGAGGCGATCGCGAACACGTTAAATTTCTTTAGCATTTAGACGTTAGCTTCCAAAGTCTGACCGACACATTGCGAAGACGATCAACAAAAAAGGGCATATCGAAATATCCCCTTTTTGTTCACTATCAAAGCCTAAGATAAGTACCTCGGCAAAATTCAAAACCAAATTCAAAACCCTGTGCTACCCGCGCCGCGGGTAGCACAGGGTTTTATAGTTAATTGTGACCACCGACTTAGTACATTAATTAAGTTTGGAATATGTCTCAAACGCTCAACGAATATATTCCTTCAAAACGCTATTGCGGTTAGGATGGCGTAACTTACGGAGCGCCTTAGCTTCAATTTGGCGAATACGCTCACGAGTCACATTGAAAATTTGGCCAATTTCCTCAAGCGTTTTCATACGACCGTCATCAAGACCATACCGTAGTCTTAATACATCACGTTCACGAGGGCTGAGCGTATCAAGAACGCTTTCCAAATCTTCCCGCAATAAGTTTTTAGAAACTTGGTCTTCAGGCGTTTCACCATCAGATTCAATAAAGTCACCGAGGCGAGAATCTTCTTCCTTACCAATCGGAGTCTCTAATGAAATCGGTAATTGCGCTGACTTCGCAATAAACCGAAGTTTCTCAATCGTCATTTCCATACGAGTCGCAATCTCTTCTTCGGTTGGCTTACGCCCCATTTCTTGAGAGAGAAGCTTAGTCGTCTTTTTAATTCGTGAGATCGTTTCATATAGGTGGACGGGCAGGCGAATCGTACGAGACTGATCAGCAATTGCACGGGTAATTGCTTGTCGAATCCACCACGTTGCATAAGTTGAAAACTTATACCCCTTCTCATGGTCAAATTTCTCAGCAGCACGAATCAGACCCAAGCTTCCTTCCTGAATTAAATCCTGGAATGAAAGCCCCCGATTCATATATTTCTTGGCGATGGAAACGACTAATCTCAGATTAGACTGAACCATCTTATCTTTGGCACGACGCCCAACATGTAGACGATGGCGGAATGCAGGTAAGGGCATATCAACTCGGTCAGCCCACTCATAGTCTGCGGGTTCACGCTCTAATTCGTCAGCAAGTTGCTCTCGCACTCGCTCTAGCTCTAATAAATCTGCGATTTTTCGAGCCAGTTCAATTTCTTCATCAGCCCGTAGGAGCCGAATTCGACCGATTTCCTGCAAATAGAGGCGAATTGAGTCTTCCGTATAGTGCTTCTTTTTGGTTTGAGTCCGACGTCGAGAAGCACGACCCTTCGCGGCCTTCTCATCTTCTTCGCCGCTCTGAGCATCGAAGCCGTCTCCACGGTCATCATCCTCAATCAAAAGCTCCAGTTCGCTCTCAGGTCGATCAATGGTTTCAAGTACATCGTTAGCCTGGGTCATGCCGCGTTCCTCATGCTCCTTTAGAATCAAACTACCAAAAGCCGATGAAAATCAGAGAATAGCACGATTCAGCCTTCAGCATCCAACTGTTTATAAGCTGACCAAGTTACCAATAAACCTGATGTAGCTAGCCTGCCGTTGGCGAACAGGCGAATGGCTTCCCCGAAGTACAACATTGGATAGAAGCACCCTAACATCAACAAAGCTCCTAAGTGTGTAGACTTTGGAGATGTCTCTCCGATTGTAGCTTTTCTCACAAAAGTTGCACGCTTTTTCTAAATTCCTCAAACATATTGATTAGTGCTCTCTTAGGGTCAACAACTTTCTCCAAAGGGGAGACATGTTTTAGTTCAATTTAATACGATCTACTGAGATTAAAAGAAGCCCGTTGATACCTTACAGAAAAGCCTTGCATTTTAGAGACAATATGCCCCAAAAACTAGGCTCTTATCATAGCTAACTGGAGTTAAATTTGCAGATATTAGAATGGTTGAGACAAGTCTCTGAGTCCGTACTAATCGCCATAACTGCATTTACGACGCTTACAAACCCAAAATCTTAGTCGCCAACCGATTTGCTAGAACCTTAGTACCGATCGCTTTAAGGAACGCTGTGTTGCTACAAATGTAACGAAATCTTAGATTTAATATCATTGTCGCAAAGTTTAATTTATTGAGATACAGCCATTTTGCTGAATTCTAAAAATCAGGTCACCCTAAACTAGGACACTCATCAAAGCAGATATCTAAAATGCTGACATATTAGAAATAATTACCCTTCGGATAAAGGTGATCTGATGCTAAATCTTATCAAGACTTAATACAAACTTTTGTCTGCGTCGAATCTGTATTCAAGAATGAGGTGTGCAAACTAGCGTCAATTTCGAAGTAGAATCGCGCATGATTGTGTGAAATTGTTGGAAAAAGTATCTTGCATTAAACCTGTTTAGACCTGTTGCTAGTTGCTATTGTGAATGCATAGATTGGTAGGTCGTTTGGCTTAATAGCTTTCAGTATGGCTGCTCGCGCTGACTCATCTCAACTATTTAAATTTCGATGCCCAAGAAAAAAGCGAAATTTCCATACCTTGTGGGTTCTAAGTGGACAGCCCAACAGAACACATGGGGATGGAAGCATTTTCATGTTGTCAACCGAAAGAATCAGGGGCCGTGGGTGTTTGCTGAAATGGTGGCCGCTTGTGATCCAGGCGTTCGGTTTTGGCTGAATGCTCGACTCTTGAAAGATCAGACGCTTTGGATAGCAGGCTGGCAATCTCTCCGTGAACAAGCTGCTCAGAGTGACACCCAATCAGCTTCAATCGACTCACCTGAACTTTGACAGAGCAAGGTAAACATTCTGTACGCTGTGCTCCACACCACCATGTCTATACTTAGAGCCTATCCGAAACCTCGCTAGAGTTTTTGGAAATCAAAAACCCTAGCGAGGTTTCGGATAGGCTCTTAGTATAGACATGGTGGTGTGGAGCACAGCGTACAGAAT
>DBGGTD010000526.1:0-3474 GCA_051162585.1 Elainellaceae cyanobacterium | reverse complement strand
CAAACCTGGACTCCCCAACCGGCAATCAGGGGCGATCGCCCCTGATTGCCGGTTGGGGAGTCCAGGTTTGCAGGGTCTAGCTCTACGCTATCGAGTGCTGCACGATCTGCTTCTGGCATAGACAACAGTGCTTCTTGCTCAGCCGGGGCAGCCACGTTGGATATTTCATCCTCAATGGCACGTGGCACTGTTTCTATCGCAGATGCGGGTGACGTTAAGCAAAAAACTCCCGCAAGCGCTGGTCCAGACACCAGCATTGAAAATCCATATCGAAATACCATAATGTTCCTCCTCACACCTGATGCACAACAAAGCGGGCGCAAGAGCGTTTTGTTGTACGCTCTTGCGCCATTAAATAATCAATTTCCACCCTCCGACCCAACAGGCTTGTTGGCATTACCGGGCGCTATGATTCTGACGGTTGCCGATATTTTGTTGGGGTTTTGCGGCAAAACATATCCCGTATTGGGTTGCAAAGACGCAATTACGGTTTCCCGCTTATCTTTATTCCTGAAGTCTCGATCGGCTAACGGCACAACATAAATATCCACTGATTTTTGTCCCCTTGGAATCACGATGGTGTTGTTCCGGGGACGATGCCCAACATCTCGATCCTTTTCGTTTCGCAAAACATAGTCTTTGCCCCGTCCAGGATTAGCACTTCCAGAAATTCCGTACTCAATCGTAAGCTGCTCAGGGGCCGGAATATCTAGACTGATTACAAATTTGCCCTGCTGATTGCGGGCTGCTTCGCCACGAATCGGCTCTTCTGCCTTGGGTTTCGCCGCGCGAATCATCGCCACTGGAGTTGGCGGGACAGGTGTATCTCGAATGATGACGGTTGCTGTGATTTGTGCCGGATCAGGGTGCGGATCGTATCCATGACCATCTAGAAGAGTCAGCGTCACGGTTTCATCAAACTCGACAGTGCTGTCTTCCCTAGGAACCACAGGTATCTTTGCAAAAGATTGACCAGGCGCAATCACAACAGCGGGGGGCAGGGCGTTGTAGTCAATTCCTTGAACGGCATTGCCTGCGATCGCATAGCTGATCGAGATGTGCCCTGACGCAGGTTTATCCAAGAAAATCGTAAACTCACCATTAGCTCCAGGATTGCCATGCCCCGGCTCTTGAGCATACGGAACAGTTGCAGCAATGGTCGCCACGGGATTTGCAGGGGGAGGCGGGGGAGGCGGCACGTCGGTAATGACGACGGTGGCAGATATCGGCGAGACGTTTGCATCTAAGCGATATTTGGCTCCAGGCTGCAGCGTCACGATGACGGTTTCGTTCCCTTCTTTGACGGCATCTTGCTTAGGAGTTACCGGGAGCTTTGCCTCAATCTGTCCGGCTGGAATGACAACTGAGGTAGGCAATGGTGCATAATCGGCTCCAGAAGTGGCATTGCCTCCAATTGTGTAGGTGATTGTCAGGTCAGTTAATGCTGCCTCATCCAGGAAGATGGTGAATTCTCCGTTTATTCCAGGCTGTCCGTTACCTGGTTCTTTCGCCATTGGCTTGCTTGCTGTGATGCCAACAAACGGACGGGGTACATAATCAGCAATCGTGACCGTCCCTTGGATGCGATCGCCCAGTTGATATCCTTGCCCTTCATCTAACGTAGCGACAACGGTTTCATTTCCTTCTAGCAGCCGATCAAAAATTGGCTTGACGGCAATTGTCGCTTCGGTCAACCCGGCTGGAATCATCACGGATGAGCCTATTGCCTGATAGTCTCCGCCTTCGGTTGCCGTACCCGATACCACGTAGTTGATGGTTAAATCTTCTTCGGCTGGTTTATCAATGGAGATGAGAAATTCACCCGGATCAGTCGGCTTCTCAGCAGCAGAGGGATCAGTGGTGATCAGAGTTGCCGTAGGCGGGGGGACAATTTCTAACGAGGTGTCGATGCGAAAGTTTGATTCGGTTGTGTGGCGCTCTGCAAAGAATAAATCGAAGGAATAGGTTTCACCTTTCTCTAAAACCAGGTGGGCTCCAGTCGGTAATACTTTGTCAAATATGGTTTCACCCGCTTTAAGTTTGAGATCAATTGTGCCCGTTTCAACAGGGTGTACCCCGCCCAAATCGATGACGAGTTTTCCATCAATGAAGACCCATAGGTCGTCGTCTCCATTAAACGTAAATGACTCGGTGCCTTTATAGGTGAAGGAATGTCCGGTCACCTCTAAGGTGAAATGATAGTTGTGCGATCGCCCTTCATTTCCAAATAGTGGATTGTCCGTATCTCCATCGTCAATGGGAAAAAAGCGATTGTTTTGGTAAGTAAATACACCGTTGGCGTCAGGTCCACTGAGTTCAATGGTGAAGGGCTTTGATTGATTGAACTGCGGATCGTTGTGATACCAGCTATGAAATTCTGATGCTCCGTGGGTGGTTCGACCTCGCCCCCCCACATAGCGAGGTTTCCCATCGGCACCTAAATTAGTCCCGACGATTCCTTTTTCAGATTCAATGACGTATTCAAAGTCAGGATGCGTGTTAATACCTAAGGTTTTGGCAGTCTCGTCTATCGTTACAAAGTCGCGGATTGTTCCTTTCAGCGTGAGCTTATCCATAAAGCACCTCTTGAGAAAGTGGGTTAAGGGGGCGAAACCAGAGGTATTCGCGCGATCAATCGTTGAGTTGATCTACGCAATCAAACTACTTCATTCCGCAATATTGACCCGCAATATTGACCCGCAATATTGAATTTGCTCCTCGAAAATGAATTGACCTGATTATAGGAGGAGTCGAGTTGATCAAGAATGAATTCATCACAAAATTCACATTGCTCCAACTCAATGGGGCTCAGATTTGTGCGTAGAACCCGCACGCCACAAAGGTTCTATGCACGTTCAGCGTCCTAATGCGAGAGCGTACGGCCATAACATTTTTTTTTGGTTGAGGTGAGTTTCCGCAGCGATCGCCCAGATGAATGGTATGCGGTCAGACTTGTCAGGATAGCGGTTGCGCGGTACGCTGCGCTGAATACCCGACTAATAGCAGGTGACAGTCTTAACCTTATTCGAGCCTATTCGCATCTGATTGTCTCCGTGCCCTGACATTTAAATGGCTGAACTTTACTATGAGTACCTCTCCATCTTCTCCTTCACTTGCCGCATCGTCTCATGATTGGTCTACCCTCTTGCAGCAGCTTTTGGATGGTCAATCACTTTCGGTGGCTCAATCTGCCGATTTGATGCAAGGATGGCTCACTGAGAGTATCTCCCCAATTTTGTCTGGGGCGATTTTAGCCGCCATTCAAGCCAAAGGCGTCGCTGCCGATGAACTGGCGGGCATGGCACGGGTTCTTCAAAGCCAATCGTTGGGAGGCACCTTTGATCAAACTCATCTGCCATCCCCGCTGATTGATACCTGCGGCACGGGTGGTGACGGCGCTTCAACGTTTAATATCTCGACCACTGTTGCGTTTGTGGCTGCCGCTGCTGGGATTACGGTGGCCAAGCACGGCAA
>DBGGTD010000525.1:0-2158 GCA_051162585.1 Elainellaceae cyanobacterium | reverse complement strand
TCTCGAACGGGTGTGCTATTTGCAATAAATAATGATGTGTTTTTAGGCAAAATTTTTGACAAAACCCAAGCGACTTTGCCTTCAAACAACTCATCAATTTCTGTAAACGCCTGGTCAAGCAATTGACGAACCGTTGCTTCTGTTTTACACCAATTTTTGAGATAGATAGATGGAGGCATCGGCGTGGATATCTCTAGCTGATGTACGAGCGACTCAACCGGGATTCGCAGATGGTGAGTCAACCCATGAAGCGGATCAAGATTGCGATCGCTCTCGTCGACAATCCACTGCTGGGGCTGGGTTGCGGTTAGCCAGTCGCGCAGCACTTTGCTGGTCGGCATTTCACCGATTCGAATGACGATCTCAGGCGTTAGCTCATCGGCCAATCGCGGATTTCTCAACATCAGATCATAGGTTGAAATCAAATATGGGTTGAGGCTGGCGTAGTTCCGCAGGGGAGACATCCCTTCAGCCAAAACCGGAAACCCTAGCGTTTTCGACAACTGGGCGATCGCCTCACAATAAGGTTTTGGAAATTGGGGTTGGGCAGGTCCAGCGATAATCAGCCCGTTTGGGTGCTGTTGCCAGGTTTGAAGCAAAGTCGATGGAATCGAAGCATTCGGATAAGGAATCGAATCAGACGAAACGCTGAGATGCGAGAAAAAGGTCTGACTATTCAGTCGAGATTCTAGAGCGTGAGCATCCGATTGGGAAATCGGCGCCAGCGGATCGCGGAACGGGATATTGAGATGGACGGGACCAGGAACCGGAGCGCGCGATCGCTCCCATGCATAAACCATGGTTTGTCTGAGATAGGCCAGCATATTTGCATCGAGGGAGGCCGTCGCCAACTCTGCATACCAGATGGGGAAACTGCCATAGAGCTTTTGCTGGTCGATCGCTTGTCCTGCATTACAGTTTCGTAACTCAGGCGGGCGATCAGCGGTGAGAATAATCAGAGGCACTCGGCTTTCGCGGGCTTCAATCACCGCCGGATAAACATTGGCTCCAGCCGTGCCAGACGTGCAGACGAGCGCAACGGGGCGATGGCTCTGCCGCGCCAGACCCAGGGCAAAAAACGAGGCCGATCGTTCGTCTAAAACAGGAATAGACTCAACGACGTCTGACCGGGCAAATGCAACAGCCATCGGTGCAGAACGAGATCCTGGACAAATTACCGCGGTAGCGAGCCCTAAGCGACTGAGGGTTTCAACTAAAATCGATGCCCAGACCGTATTAATATTTCTAAAATCGAGCGACATGACCTCGTAGTTCCTTTTCTCTCCGCACTCTAAACCAGAGCTTGCAGGAGCGCTCGGAGTTTAAGTCGAATTTCCGCTAATTCTAGTTCAGGGTCTGATCCCATCACGATGCCCGCCCCCGCGTAAAGGCGGGCATACTGGCCTTTTAAGAGTGCTGAGCGAATGCCGACGATAAATTCACTGTTGCCCTGCGTGTCGACCCAACCTAATGCCCCAGCATAGAGCGATCGCTCGAAGGGCTCATATTGAGCAATATGTCGGCAAGCAACGTCGCGAGGCAAACCAGCGATCGCCGGAGTGGGGTGAATTTCCGCTAAGAGATCTAAGGCAGATGCCTGTCCAGACAATGTTGCCTGAATGGGCGTATGAAGATGCTGAATATTTGCCAGTTTGAGCAAACTAGGTTCAGGATTATAGTGAGGCTTCAACCCAAAGCGGGCGATGCTCTGGACGATAAAATCAACCACCAGTTGATGCTCATGACGTTCCTTAGGGCTACTGAGTAACCGATTTGCGAGATCCGCATCGTCTTCAAGAGTGTGTCCTCGCGGGGCTGAGCCTGCAAGCGCATCGATGACCAAATGATTGCGGCGAATACTGATTAATCGTTCGGGGCTTGCTCCGATAAATTGAGTGTTTGGCTGTTGCCCGATTGAAAACACACAGCAATCTGAATGAAGTTGGCGTAGGTTATTTAAGCAATGAATCCATTGAAAAGGTAGATACGAGATAACATCAACTGCATGAGCAAGCACAAGCTTATTTAACTGATGACTTTGAATACATTTAAGAACAGAAGAAACGGTCGTTTCAAAGTCATGAATGTCTGAAATTTGCCACGTATTGGGTGAGTTTTCAAAGCTGTTTGACAGATCAGAGATACGGTAGCGAATAGT
>DBGGTD010000524.1:0-2385 GCA_051162585.1 Elainellaceae cyanobacterium | reverse complement strand
TTCGGGAATGAAGGGGCGATTGGGGTTTTCAGTGGCAGTGAATCTGGTAGAGCCCGATGTCTTACTCCTCGATGAGGTCTTAGCAACGGGGGACTGGCGCTTTAAAGACAAATGTTTCCAGCGCATGGAAGAAATCGTGAGTTCGGGTGCCACCATTGTATTTGTGTCACATCTGGTGCCAAAAGTTGAGCAGCTCTGCCACCGAGCACTGCTGTTGCATAAAGGCGTAACCAAAGCGATTGGGCCTGCGGTGGAAGTTTGCGAGCAGTTTTATGAACTCCCGGATAATGAACTGCCGCCTCGCATGAAACGGCGGAAACGACGGCTTGCAAATCGCGCCAAATCCAAAGCAACCGTTCATCAGGAGGAGCCTGAGTTTTTTGACGTCATAGGCATCGAATTGCTCAACACAATCGGAATATCGCAAGAGCAGTTCCGCACACTAGAAACCCTGATTATTCGGATTCGATTTGTCGCGCATCGGCGCATTCAAACCCTCAAATCTGTGGTGCAACTGCTGACCGTCGGCGATCAGATTTGTATTAGCAGTTTTGAGTCGTCATTTCATC
This sequence comes from Elainellaceae cyanobacterium, assembly GCA_051162585.1. GTDB lineage: Bacteria > Cyanobacteriota > Cyanobacteriia > CAZCXK01 > CAZCXK01 > DBGGTD01. The sequence goes on along the minus strand of DBGGTD010000524.1, from coordinate 1,816 downwards.
AGGCTGATGCGTATTCAGGGTTGCAAGGAGAAAGCTATATCGATTGCATTATTCCAGAATTATTACTTCGCCAAGGACGACACAAGGTTCATGTTACGCTAACCGAGTCTTCCCCAGACGGTGATACGCTGTTGTTCAAATCTGATAATGCTGCTGCTTTAACGGTCATATCGAGTCACGACGTAGCGGCGCCAAAGACGGCTCGGGGACTAATCTACATGCCATCCTCATGGCGATCGAGCCATGAACGGCAGCCAGAACCCACCCCTTGAATCTAAGCTGAATCCTCTATTCAGCCGATTATATTCAACCGATTACTGGGCGATCGCACCTATGCGCCAAGTTGCCAATTATTACATCATGGGCTTGAGATAAGTATGAATCTGAATGACGTCAACGTGTTGGTAGATGGATATAATCTCCAACTCATCCAAGGAACTGGAATCAAAACCTATGGAATTAGCCTCATTCAAACGTTGAAGCAGCTTGGAGCGGGGGTTGATATTCTCTTTAGTCGAGAAATTAGCAACACCAATAATCCAACCCTCGATGAAATTTTATTCTTCGACGTTTTGACTGAAGAGCCCGGTCTTCTTCAACGATTCAGCGCGTTCAAAGCTGCCAAATGGTTCACCAATGCAGCCTTGACAGCAGGAGGAATTCCCCGGAAGGCAATGCCCATCAACACGAAAGGCATCGTTGTCAAAAGCCCGGTAAATAGTAGCTTTATCAATTCAGTTGCCAGCTTTATTGACTCGGTAGAAGTCTTTAATTTAGCCGGATGCTATCAGAATTCTAATTCATTGTTTAAGTTTTTAGAATTATCGTCGAGCGTTTCGATTCCTAAAAAAGTCGACATTTTCCATGCGACCTATCCATTGCCTGTGCGCGTGAAAGGAACCAAAAAGATCACCACCATTCATGACCTGATTCCCTTACGGCTTCCGTATACAACCTTAGACAACAAAAAGATGTTCTATAAGTTGATTCAGGATGCCATCAAACATTCAGACATGATTGCAACGGTTTCAGAAAATTCTAAACACGATATCTTGTCTATTTTTGATGTCGATCCAGACAAGGTTCGAGTGACGTATCAACCCATTGCGCTACGGCCATTCTCCCAAGAAGAAGACCAGGTTCTTCCCGAATATCTCAAGAAATTTAAGCTTAAACCTAAGGATTATATTCTCTTCGTCGGTGCAATTGAGCCGAAGAAAAATGTGGGTCGGTTAATCGATGCATTTTCAGGAATCGACACCAAAATCCCTCTGGTGATTGTGGGTAAACGTGGGTGGTTGTGGGCGAATGAAATAGGCAAGGTTGATGCAATCTTTGGGCAACGACAGGCTCAGCGAAAAGTCAAGTTATTAGAATATGTCAGTAGCGAAGATCTGCGATATCTCTATTCTGGGGCAACGTGTTTTGTCTTTCCATCTCTATATGAAGGCTTTGGACTCCCGCCTCTCGAAGCAATGTCGTTTGGGTGTCCGGTGATTACGTCTAATGCGTCATCTTTACCTGAAATTTGTGGAGATGCAGCGTTATATGTCGACCCGTACGATATGAGAAATATGCGCGAAACATTAGAGAAATTGCTGCAAGACGAAGCGCTCCAATTATCTCTTTCAAGTGCTGGGAAAGAAAGGGCACAACACTTTAGCCAAGAAAACTATAGTAAACGTCTGCTTGATGTATATTCTCAATGTCTTTAAGTATAGCGATCTTAAATCGCTTGTGAATTGTGTATGAGGGGTGGGGTGGGCTCACCCCCCCCCACCACTCACAACCCATTTGAGACGGAATAAGTCTAGCT
>DBGGTD010000523.1:0-7622 GCA_051162585.1 Elainellaceae cyanobacterium | reverse complement strand
GATAGATTGATTTGCCCTTGGTTTGGAGCAGTTGCCGTGAAAAATAATCGTTGCGCTCGAATAAATTCTTGGAGTTCCTCGGTTAAGTCTGGGTAGAACTTTGCCATAATCGGGTCTCTTTGATAAATTCGGCATGACCAAGAAGAAAGTTATGTGACCAGCTCATTGTCCCTAAATCCATGAGCTTAAGGAAGAAATCGATCTAAAGCAGATTTCAGGGCTTCGATTTCATCATTGATATTGCCTTCTTTGGCAGCGCGACCGACACATTCAGACAGATGCTCATCTAAGATAATACGAGCAATTCGATCGAGCGCTCCTCGCACTGCTGCAATCTGAACCAAGACGTCAGGGCAAGGGCGGCTCTCTTGAACCATGGTCTTTATGCCGCGAATATGCCCCTCAACCCGTGAGAGGCGATTGATGATTCGTCTGAGTGATTCTTCGCTATGAACGTGAGGATGAGTAGACAAGTCATCATTATGAGCGTGATCAGCATGGGTAGGATGAATAGCACGGGAGTGAGATAGGTCTGAAGCTGCCATGGGTATAGATATCTGGGTGAGGCTGGACAGCGGAAATTTGCTTGAACCTAATAGACGGTAAACAGTACCTTCTTTACGATCTTAAGCCTAGACTAATAAAACATCGAACCGATGATGATCGTCATAACTCTCATTATCGATCCGATTCAGCACCACTTGGTTTGAGCGAGCCAACGTTGGTGAACACCGGGATCATATCGCATGATGAATATATTGAATAAACTACGACAGATGATAATGCGTTTGATTGCGATCGCCCTTGGTGTAATTCTGATACTCAGCCCGATGCGCGGACTGACAAATTCTGCGGATGCCATGCCCCTCAGTCGCGAAAATAATCGAATATTGCTTTCGCTAACTGGGGCAAGAACCGCTTACTCAGTCCAAACTGGGTCTGATGTAGAATCAGCCAGCACCTTAATAGCGCAGGTTCCTAGCCAATCGAGAAGCTTTGTTGCGTCAGCCGTTGAGCGGGTCGGAGCATCCGTCGTCCGTATCGATACTGAGCGAACGATCACGCGCCAACTTCCAGGCCCCCTCAATGATCCGTTCTTTCGGCAATTTTTTGGCGGCGATGAAATAACGCCATCACCATCGTTCGAGCAACGACTCCAAGGGCAAGGTTCAGGCTTCATCATTGATAGTGAGGGCATTATTTTAACCAATGCTCATGTCGTCGATCGCGCAGATCGGGTGACAATACTCTTAAAAGATGGGCGAACATTTGACGGCGAAGTTCGGGGCGTTGATGAGGTTACAGATTTGGCCGTTGTCAAAATCGATGCTGATCAAAGTGGTTTGCCCGTTGCGCCATTAGGTGATTCTGACGATATTCAAGTAGGAGACTGGGCGATCGCCGTTGGTAATCCGCTGGGCCTAGACAACACGGTCACTCTCGGCATTGTGAGCACGCTAAATCGCTCCAGCGCGATCGTAGGAATTCCAGACAAACGGATTGATTTCATTCAAACCGATGCCGCCATTAATCCAGGCAACTCTGGAGGGCCTCTCCTCAATGATCGAGGAGAGGTCATCGGCATCAATACTGCCATTCGTGCCAATGCAAACGGAATTGGGTTTGCCATTCCTATCAATAAGGCCAAGGACATTTCTGCTCAGCTGGTTCAAGGCGAGCGCGTCTCTCACCCATATTTAGGAGTACAAATTACGACCCTGACCCCTGACCTTGCCACCGAAAATAATGGTAATCCTAACGCTAGCATCATACTTCCCGAAATTGATGGGGTTTTGATTACGGGCATCGTTCCAGATTCTCCAGCGGCTGCATCAGGATTGCGACGAGGCGATGTGATCACTCAAATCAATGGACAATCGCTGACGAGTGCTCAAGAGCTCCAAAATTTTGTTGAAAATTCTGGAGTGGGTCAACGTCTAAGAGTCACTATACGGCGCGGCGATCGCACTCAACAGCTCTCAGTCCAGACGGCGCAGCTACCCAGCGGCGATCGCTAGACACCCGATTCATCTCTGAATCTTCGGATATTTGCATAAGCTTCATCTGGAAACTCCATAGATTCACCGACTCTTTACCGAATTTTCCCAGAGTCGTTCCAAAATGGTGAATAGCGTTGCACAGCTTGTCTCTCGAAGCCCCGGTATCACACCGGGCTTTTTACTTTAGGGGATTCACATTGAAGTGAACACTCCAACACCATAGATTTTTACAGAACGTTACGCAGCAGTTGAGTTTTGGGAGTACGAACGCTTTAGACTTGATAAGAACCGCGTGATGATATAGGCGGTCGTTTTATCAAGTTTGTCGTTAATACGCTATGTTTCCAACCCATCGTCCTCGTCGCCTCCGCAGCCATCCTCAACTTCGCCGAATGGTTCAGGAGACTGTCGTTACAACTAGCGACCTCATCTACCCCCTCTTTGCTGTCGCTGGTGAAGGCATCGCCCATGAAGTCAAGTCTATGCCAGGGGTCTATCAGCTTTCGGTCGACAAAATTGTCGAGGAAGCTAAGCAAATCTACGATCTAGGCATTCCTGCCACGATCCTGTTTGGCATCCCTAACGATAAGGACGAGGATGCAACCGGAGCCTGGCACGATCATGGCATCGTGCAAGTTGCATCCAGAGCAATCAAGGAAGCCGCGCCCGACCTGATCGTAATCGTCGACACGTGCTTATGTGAATATACGTCGCACGGGCACTGTGGCTATTTAGAAGTTGGCGACCTAGCCGGACGAGTTCTCAATGATCCAACGCTAGAACTACTCAAAAAAACCGCTGTTTCTCAGGCGCAAGCAGGAGCAGATATCATTGCCCCCTCCGGCATGATGGATGGCTTTGTGCAAGCCATTCGCCATGGGTTAGATGAAGCAGGTTTCACCCACATCCCAATTTTGTCTTACGCAGCGAAATATTCATCGTCATACTACGGTCCATTTCGGGATGCAGCGGATTCTGCGCCTCAGTTTGGCGATCGCCGCACCTATCAGATGGACCCTGCCAACTCTCGTGAAGCGCTTAAAGAAATTGAGCTTGACATCGCAGAAGGTGCAGATATGCTGATGGTCAAGCCTGCACTCGCCTACATGGATATAATCTGGCAAGTCAAGCAAGCAAGCCATCTGCCCGTCGCTGCCTATAACGTATCTGGCGAATATTCGATGATTAAGGCCGCCGCTCTCAATGGCTGGGTTGATGAGCAAAAAGTCGTCATGGAAACCATGACTAGCTTTAAGCGAGCAGGGGCAGATTTAATCCTGACCTATCATGCGAAAGACATTGCTCGTTGGCTAACGACATAATTTTAGAATTATCTGGCTCAGTAGTACAGATTGTAGATGTCCCAACTCTGGATGTCAGAATAGTAGAGGGATGACTGAGTCACATTCTGACATTCACCGTTACCCTATTAGACCTTATCTTTGAACTCTCATGGCATATCTCTGGTTTAAAGCATTTCATCTCATCGGCGTGGTCGTCTGGTTTGCTGGTTTGTTTTATCTGGTTCGCCTCTTCATCTATCACGTTGAAGCCAATGAGCAGCCAGAACCTGCCCAGGGCATTCTAAAAACTCAGTATGAATTGATGGAGAAACGGCTTTACAGGATTATCACGACGCCGGGCATGTTAGTGACCGTCGCAATGGCAATTGGGATTCTTTGGCAAGAACCCGCTGTTTTGAAAGATGGATGGCTTCATGCCAAGCTTGCTCTGGTTCTGGTGTTAGTCGGCTATCATCACTATTGCGGTCGATTAATGAAAAAGTTGGCGGCTAATGAATGCCGATGGACGAGTAAACAACTTCGAGTGCTCAATGAGTTTCCGACGTTACTACTCGTGGCGATCGTCATGCTAGCGGTATTTAAGAACAACTTCCCAACCAATGCCTCATCCTATCTAATCGCAGGTCTTGTGGTGGTGATGGCTGCAACGATTCAGCTATACGCTAGGAAGCGTCGTCTAGACAAAGAGCGGAAGGAACAAGACCAAGCAACCGTGGGTGGCGAGCAGGTTCTACAAAATTAGCCAATTCAAGCTAGCCGCTTGACAGAAGGCTTGACTGAGATCAAGCTAACGACTCAGCAACAAGCAGAGCTCGCACAGCAGAATGCTGAGATCACCCGGCAGAATGCTGAAACCTCTCCGATATTCTCTATCAGGCTATCTTGAATGACATAGTCTTGCAGTTACGTCAGAAGGTGTATTTGGATGACCTCAAATGACTTAAGCAATTAGACCTAAGCAATTTTGTTCAGAAAACTTCGTTCAAAGAAGAGAACACTTAACAGTTAAAATATGATGAAGGTATTTATTTAATACTTTCAGGTTTAAACCGGCTATTTGCGGAGGGGCAATGGATTTCCTAACAAGCGTTATCACTGGTATTAATTGGGAAGCAATGGTTCAATTAACCCTGGTGTCTATGATCATGATTTCCGGGCCTATTGTGATCTTTTTGCTTGCGGTTCGTGGCGGCGATCTCTAAGCTGAGCCATTCACTTTGAATCAGTTTGTCATTGTCAAGTGAATTGTGTCGGGTAATTGGACGAGGTTAGAAAGTCGTAAGGGGGCTTCCGATAAAGGCTTTGCGATTTTCTAACCTCGTTTCATTGATGGCGCCAGAATGTGAGCTGAAAGGGTACTTTAAAAGTCCTGTTCTTGGTTGCCTTAGCAACTAAAGATCTCTTGATAGAGACGTTGCTCATTACATGTCGCTTGCGAAACGCAGGCTACACGGACAAAACTTGCCTCCGCAGGTTCTAGACCTTCGGTTTTGCTAGAGTCTGTAGGCGTCCGCGAACGCGCACTTTGTGTGTGTAGTCGCGGTTTACTCTTCGAGAAGCCGCACGCGTCTATAGCCGCCGTCTCCTTTCAACCTACATTTCGCAGGCGGCCACCAGCGACAGCGTAATTCGTCTGAACTATACTTTATCTTGTGTTCAGTACAAAAGCGTTGCACTACGCCAAGAGCGTGCATATATACCTCAGCCCCACCCATAGCAGTTGCGAAAGGTGGGTTTTAAAGCATCCTCTAACGGATTCCTCTTTTTTAAGCTGTTAACTGCAAATTTATTTAGAATATTATGTAAATTGTTTGTTTGTAATGTAACGCTAAATCACATTTACTCGTGATGGTAATGTCAGGGTTAGGGGCATCTGAGCTAATAAAATCAACATTTTAATACGCTGGTTTTCAAAGTAGACCCTTCATAGCGCCGTTAGACGGCTTGAGTCGTTTTCTTTGATTCCAGACAAATTCTAGAAGATGTTTTAGCGTTGAAGTGCTAATATTGCTGCGATGACTCGCTTTGAGGGCCTGCTGTGATTCGTTCTGCAACACTGACTTTACAGCCTCCCTTGACCCAGGTGACTGATAACAATCGGCTTCGATTGTTCTCTGGGTCTGCTAACGTCCCACTGTCGCAAGAGGTGGCTCGTTACTTAGGCATGGATTTGGGGCCGATGGTCCGTAAGCGCTTTGCTGACGGGGAACTGTATATCCAAATTCAAGAATCCATTCGGGGGTGTGATGTTTATCTAGTTCAGCCAACGTGCCATCCGGTCAATGACCACCTGGTAGAATTGCTGATTATGATTGACGCCTGTCGACGGGCCTCTGCCCGCCAAATTACGGCGGTCATTCCCTATTACGGCTATTCTAGAGCCGATCGTAAAACGGCGGGTCGGGAATCGATCACGGCAAAGCTGGTTGCTAATCTAATCACCCAGGCTGGAGCCAACCGTATTCTTGCAATGGACTTGCACTCAGCCCAGATTCAAGGATATTTCGATATTCCCTTTGATCACGTGTATGGCTCACCCGTTGTTTTAGAGTATCTGGCTAGCAAGAAATTTTCTGATTTAGTCGTAGTGTCTCCCGATGTCGGCGGTGTGGCTCGTGCTCGCGCATTTGCAAAGAAGCTCGATGACGCCCCTCTGGCCATTATTGATAAACGTCGCCAGTCGCACAATGTTGCGGAGGTGATGAACCTCATTGGAGATGTCGAAGGCAAAACGGCTGTTTTAGTCGATGACATGATTGACACGGCGGGCACAATTTCTGAAGGGGCGCGACTTCTCAAGAAAGAAGGGGCACGACATGTGTACGCATGTGCGACTCATGCTGTTTTTTCGCCCCCCGCGGTCGAGCGATTGTCGAGTGGCTTATTTGAGGAAGTTATTGTCACCAATACAATTCCCGTTGCTGAAGCCAAATTCTTTAAGCAACTCACCGTCTTATCGGTAGCTAATCTTCTAGGAGAAACGGTTTGGCGGATTCATGAAGATAGCTCGGTTAGCAGTATGTTTCGCTAACTGTCGCTGGGTTGCTGCTTTCGAGCTAGTTATGAGCTAGAAATTTCGGCTAGCAACAGGGTGCTCACTACAATTGAAATCAAAATGGCGTTATAGATTGCGTGATCAGCAGTGCTAGCTTTAACCCCTGCCTCTTGAGCACGCATCGGGGCACGGTATTTCTGTAAGTGGCGATCGTAGACGTATTTATAGCGGCAGGCAAACAGAAACCCAGGGACGATTAGTACGAAGCCTCCCAAGATGGGAATGCCTGCTAATACGTGAACTAGACCAAATTGAGTGGAACGGATGCAGATTTGTTTCCAAGTATTGGCTCCTTGGCGAAAAATGCGTTCTTCTAAGCGTGCCCAGAAGGGAATGCCGAGCAGAAGGAGTAGCCAAAAGGCGAGAATGAGCAGCGGGGTGTAGCGAATTAGCGTGTTGTTTAGCAGTCCTAGATGAGTCGTAATCTGCCAAGGGAAAGCTGGAGCGATCGCCGCCATGATGCTTCCCAACCAGTATTGAGCGGGGGCCTCTATGCTGGCAATCTGAGGTAATGACGGAGCAGCGCTTTCTAAAAGTTTTAGCAACGGTTGCAGAATAACGTTGCCGGGTTGCCCGAAGACCCAGTTTGCCCATCCCCAAAGCAAGAAGGGGGGAGCTATACGCGCTGCAATGTTAAACGTAGTGAGGGTGGCTGCAATGATACCAACGGCGCGCAAATAGGTGAGAATACCGCTGTGAAAATACGTCGCCCAGACGAAGCTTAGCTTCGATTTGTTACGCCACAAGTCAGTCACGATTAAGGCAACAATGCCGATGGAAAGAACGGTTGGGATGAGAGTATCAGCGGTTTCGTTGAGCCAAGTATTTTGGCTATACGTGTTCAACCAGCGTTGACCCAGAATCAGTAGCCCAATCGCGCCAAACAGGATGATCAAGCGATACCGCAGCGATCGCCCGATGATCGTCATGTCATGCAACAGGTCAGTTCTTGCCTTAGACTGAAGCAGGACTAACAAAATTCGCCCCGTTAGAGTTAAGCAAATCAGCTTGTAAAAGGCAGCCGGATAGGAGTTGGGTTGAAACGTCTGCGCCTTCTCATAGCTAGCGATCGCCGTGTTGAACTGCCCGGATTTCATCAGTAAAAATCCGTGAAAGACCCAGGCTGATCCACACCAAGGCTCATGGGGTCGGCTACACAATTGGAGGGCGTGTTCGATACTCCGGATCGCGGCTGCGTTTTGACCAACCCTCAATAGGGCGATCGCTCGATTATTCCAAGATTTATCAAAATTGGGGTGATAG
>DBGGTD010000522.1:0-2245 GCA_051162585.1 Elainellaceae cyanobacterium | reverse complement strand
CTATTCGCCCAGCCGTAGTTAAGCATCCACAAACGGGTGAAATGTCTTGGTTTAATCAGGCGCAACATTGGCATCCAGCTTGCTTAGATTCAGAAACTCGCGAGTCTCTGCTGTCTATGTTTCCGGAAGAGGACTTACCAAGAAATTGTTATTACGGCGACGGAACTTCCATTGAAGATTCCGTAATGGCAGAAATCTGTCGGCTGTATCAGCAATTAGAAGTGAGTTTTCCCTGGCAGTGTGGAGATGTGTTGGTATTGGACAATATATTGACAGCTCACGGGCGCAATCCTTTTGTTGGGGAAAGAGAGCTATTTGTAGCCCTAGGCGAGATGGCAAGTTTTGCAGAGATTAGCCAGATAAGTAGGGGGACTAACCATGTTTAATTCAATTCAGGGATTTCAGCTTTCCCCACAACAAAAGCGTCTATTTTCATTACAGAAAAATAGTCCAGCTTATCAAGCCTATTGTGCTATCCTCATTAAAGGAAATCTTAACATCGCTGTCCTGAAAGAAGGATTGCAGCAAGTTGTTGATAGACATGAAATTCTACGAACTAGCTTTCAACGTCCTAGAGGCATAAAAATTCCAATTCAGGTAATAGAAGATTCGGTCAGTTTATTCCTAAACGAACAAAATAATATCCGAGAACAGGACGTTGAGCAGCTATTTCAGGAGGCTAGTCAGTATGCTTTAGATCTTGAAAAGCCTCCCTTGCTGAAGACAAAGTTAGTCAGGCTGTTCCCCAACCAATATGTTTTGCTGCTCAGCTTGCCAGCTCTTTGTGCAGATACAACTACATTTGATCGTCTAGTGGCTGAAATTGCTCGTTGTTATAAGTCTTGTGCAGAAGGTGAGACATTAGACGATGAACCTCTACAATATGCAGACGTTGCCCAATGGCAAAATAAGTTACTTGAAATCGAGCAAGCTGAAGCAGGTGAAGAATATTGGCAGCAGCAAGATTTCTCAGGATGCAAGACTTTGAAGCTGGCGAGCGAAAAACAGTCTACCGAAGAATCAGAGTTTGAACCTCAGTTGATTAGTGTGGCAATTGAGTCGAATGTGACGGAAAAGATTGAAGCGATCGCACAGAGCAATCAAATTACAGTTTCTACATTTTTCCTGACCTGTTGGCAGATTTTGCTGGGGCGACTAACTGCACAAACCGACTTAATTATTGGAGTAGGTTTTGATGGTCGAAACTATGAAGAGTTACAAGAAGCTATAGGTTTGTTTGCCAAATATTTACCGCTTCCGGTTCATTTGGCAGCAGATTTCCCATTCGTTCAAGTTCTGCAACAAGTTGAGCGATCGCTCCACGAACTCTCTCAATGGCAGGATAGCTACACTTGGGAGTTAATCACTGAATCGAATCTGCAGGAGGAAGAGCCACCATTTTTTCCTTTTTGTTTTGATTTTGAGCCAGAGTTTGGAAGCTATAGGGCTAGTGAAGTCTGCTTTTCGGTCTATAAAAAGTACGCTTGTGTTGATCGATTTAAAGTTAAGCTACGCTGTGTACGTAGGGAAAGTTCCTGGAGCGCCGAATTTCACTACGATTCTAACAGCTTTGCCAGAGAAGACATCCAACGCTTGGCAGCACAATTTCAGACTTTGTTAGTCAGTGCCAGCGACAATCTAGACGTGGCAATTGGTCAGCTAGAAATTCTCAGCCTGAAAGAGCGCCAGCAACTGCTAGTCGAATTTAACACTACCACTGCTGATTACCCAAAAGACAAATGTCTTCATCAGCTACTTGAAGCTCAAGTAGAACGGACACCAAATGCCATTGCTGTAGTATTTGAAGACCAACAGTTAACCTACCGAGAGCTCAACACTAAAGCTAATCAATTAGCGCATCACTTACAGAAATTGGGCGTAGAGCCAGAGGTTCTGGTGGGAATCTGTGTGGAGCGCTCCTTGGAAATGGTCGTCGGACTGCTAGCTGTCCTTAAAGCAGGAGGAGCGTATGTCCCTATTGAACCAACCTATCCGCCAGAACGCCAAGCCTTTATCCTCACCGATACCAAGATTTCGGTTCTGCTGACTCAACAGCGTTTCGTCGCAGACTTCCCCAAGCAAAAAACAACAGCTATCTGTTTGGATACTGATTGGCAACTTATTGCTAAAGAACCAATCAATGACCCTATTAACCAGACAACAGTCCATAATCTTGCTTACGTCATCTACACTTCCGGTTCCACTGGTCAACCCAAAGGTGCGATGATTACCCATCAAGGAGTAA
>DBGGTD010000521.1:0-9268 GCA_051162585.1 Elainellaceae cyanobacterium | reverse complement strand
AAGCTAGAAATTTGCTCTGGATCTAGCGTTTGATAGGCGACATCTAAGCCCTTTGTTCGGAAGGTGTTGTACAGGTTTGCAGGGCTGGCATAAATCTGGATATCCACGCCATCGTTGGCACGCATATCGCCCCAATAATTTTCGTTAACGTCGAGCTTGATTGAGTCAGGCCCTAGAGACGCCAGCTTGTAGGGGCCACTGCCGATGAACGTATCAGGCTGAAAGGAGCCTTCTCCAATCTCATAGGAATCGGGTGGAATGGGGGTCACTCCCCAGAACGACAGGATGGCTGGGAACGCCGCAAACGGATACTGGAGCGTTAGGGTGAGTTCATAGTCGCTCGTGGCTTCAACAGAATTGACCAAATCGCCTAAAAGAAACGCCGGATCTCCCCCATTTTGGATGAATCGATCGATCGAAAATTTCATCACCTCCGCATTGAACGGAGTGCCATCATGGAGTTCGACGTCGTCTCGGAGGGGAATCGTATACGTCAACCCATCCCCGCTGACAGTGGGCATGTCTGTGGCAAGCCGAGGAACGAGTTCGGTGGTTCCGGGGGCATAGTCATAGAGGCGATCGCCCATGTTATGGAGCAAAATTCCGGTGAAGATGGTGTACGCATCTGCCGGGTCAAGGGTTTCAACTTTTTGGGTTGTGCCGACTGTAACGCGCCCTCCGGCCCCATCCGTCGGGCTGCTCGCTGACTCTGTCGGGGGCGTAGGCGATCCGCCACAGCCCACAATGAGCGCAATACATACACTAAAAAGCCCTACATACTGAGCAATCCGACGCCACTGCTTGCGAGAGAAACCAAACCCCTTCATCATGTCTCACCTGGATGCTGAATAGGACCAAACAGAAATCAGTGCACCAATCATTCAGACCTTTATACACCGACGGTGATCATACCTCAATCAGTAGACCGCCGATTGCCTGTCAAATGACATACGGTGGTGCAGAAGATCGCCATAGGGCAGAATAAGGCTGATGCCTCACTATAGCCGTACGCTCTCGCGTTAGGACGTTGAACGTGTAGAGGCTCCCGCGGCGCGGGAGCCTCTACACACAAATCTGAGCCCGTAGGGCCATATTTTCAGGTTACGAAATCTAAACAGTTGGGGCAATTGCGGCGATCGCTGTCCGCACTCCAGTACATTGACGAATGCAGCCCCCTTGCTGACAATCCATCCATTAGACAGTGTTAGGTCTCAATTATCAGCGCCTTCCATCTATAGCAATCCCAGATGGGTTGTGAGCGGTGGGGCGGGCGGCGCCCGCCCCACCGCTCACACACCGCTCACACACAGTTCACAAGCGATTTAGGATCGCTATAGATCTTTCAATCTTCAGAACAATCTTGACTATTCCTTATAAAAGAAACTAAATTTGATTTAGAACCTAATAAAAATAGGTCTATGGACTTAAACGAGACAGACTTTAAAGCATTGCAGCATTTGATGACGCAGGGTCGCATTACCTGGTCTGAGCTCGCAGGAATCTTAGAGCTTTCTGCTCCTGCGACCGCCGATCGGGTTCGTCGCCTAGAAGAACGGCAGGTCATCCAAGGCTATGCCGCTCTCATCAACCCTGAGGCTGTTGGGTGCACCTTAACTGCATTTATGTCTGTCACGCTTGAACGTCCAAAGCATCGTGCTGCGTTTCTTAAGAAAGTCCAGTCGCTTCCAGAAATTCAGGAATGCCATCACATTACGGGCGACGATGATTATCTGCTCAAGTTGCGGTGTCGAGACACCGAAGAACTAGAGCGCATTATCACTGACGAGCTGAAAGGGCTACCTGGCATCATCAAAACGCGCACCACTATCGTTTTGTCAACTAACAAAGAAACCCCGAGTCTGCCTCTCAAATGGAGAGACGAGACATCCTAAAGACAGAGTAATATGGACATTGGATTTTTTTTGCGGGGGTTGGTGATTGGGTTTCTAATCGCTGCCCCGGTGGGTCCTATTGGGGTGCTCTGCATTCGTCGCACTCTCACCTATGGACTCGCATCAGGGTTCATATCAGGAATGGGTGCAGCAACTGCAGACGCCATGTATGGGTGCATCGCTGGATTTGGTTTGACGTTTATTTCTAGCGTTTTGGTAGAACAAGCAGTTTGGATTCGCCTGATTGGAGGGGCGTTTCTCTGCTATCTCGGCATCAAGACCGTCTTGGCAAAACCTGCCGAAGAGGTCGCCTCAACCCCCACCGCTGGATTAGCAACCGCCTATGCCTCGACTGTGTTTTTGACGTTGACAAACCCCACCACTATTTTGTCGTTTGCTGCTGTCTTTGCTGGACTTGGGCTCGCGTCTCAAAGCGGGAATTATCTAACGGCAAGTCTATTAGTGTTGGGGGTATTTATCGGATCAGCATTGTGGTGGCTAGTTTTAAGTGGAGGTGTTAGCCTGTTGCGACATTCGTTTAATGCAGAGGGACTTCGCTGGCTCAACCGAATTTCAGGGTTAATATTGCTGACGTTTGGCATCATTGCTCTGCCTCTTTGGGAATAATTCAAATCGTCGAGCAAGTCGTCGAGACTAATTTGAGATAAACGGTTCAACGCCTTGGAATGAACACGCGAATGAACACGCGATCGCCCCTATCTTTAATCCTGAAACTCGCGCTAGGAGTCGCGATCGCTTGCGTGTGCCTGATTGGAACCATCACATTTTCAATCCAGGGGGAAGCTCCAGCTTCGTTTCTTCTCAGCTCGTCTGCCCATGCAACCGCCGTCGATTCGCTGCAACACCAGCAGCAGCAAATTGAGCGAGAGCGCAATCGGCTCAGACAGGAGCGCGATCGCCTTGAAAATATGGAAGAATCTGCTCAAGATCGCCTTGAAAACTTGGAAGACAACATCCAGGTCACATCTGAGCAGATCAAGTCGAATGAACAACAGCTTCAATCTGCGACCCAACAGTTGAAGACACTGCAAAACGAGCTGGCGATCGCCGAAGAAAACTTTCAAACTCGTCAATTTGCGACCATCGCACGACTGCGGTTTTTGCAGCGGCAGCAAGGCAGTCAAGGCTGGGCAGTATTGCTCCAAAGCCAAGACTTGAATGAATTTCTCGATCGCCGCCGCCAGTTAAGACTGGTATATGAGTCTGATCGCCAAATCCTTGCCACGCTCCAACAAGACGCGCAAGATATCGATCGCCGCAAACGCAATGTCGAAGCGCAAAAGAATGACATTGCCCTGCTGACGCAGCAGCTCCAACTGCAAAAGTCAGAATTTGAAGCCCAAGCCAAAACCCAAGGACAGCTTGTTTCGCGACTTAAACAAGACCGTCAAGCCCTAGAAGAAGCAGAAGAAAGACTCGCTCGCGATTCTGCCAACATTGCGGTGTTGATTCGTGAACGGCTGATTGCATTGGGTAATGACGGCGTGATTGTGCGAGGCGCAGGCCCCATGATCTATCCCGCGAATGGTCGCCTCACCAGCGGATTTGGGTATCGAGTTCATCCCATTTTGGGCTATCGACGGTTTCATGCAGGCATTGATTTTGGCGCCACCTACGGCAGCATGATTCGAGCCGCAGATGCTGGGCGGGTGATTTTTGCAGGGTGGTATGGGGGCTACGGGCGAGCCGTGGTGATCGATCATGGCGGCAATCTCACGACGCTGTATGCCCATACCAGCCAGGTATATGTCGCAGAAGGGCAGATGGTGCAGCAAGGAGAGGCGATCGCCGCAATTGGCTCCACTGGGCTCTCAACGGGACCTCATTTGCATTTCGAAGTACGTGTCAATGGAGAGCCCGTTAATCCGATGAATTATCTGTGATGGTAAAATCGGGCTGAATCCTCAATGAGACGGGTTATGCAACAGTCCCTTTTGTCATCGCTTCGGGTAGTCGAGCACGAAAATCTATGTCCAGAGTGTGTATGGCTGGGTCTGGATGTCGAATTGGCGTCGTCAACTGAGCCAGCTGAAATCGAGCTTTTCTTGACGATACGATGGGGGGAGCAACGCCAGCCTATTGCAGATGGGGCGGTGCAGTTTGGTCTAACGGGGAGCGAATTGCAGATTCACCTAGTAAATGCGGCATGGGTTGATACGTCAGCGCATCTTGCCTCTGACACAGCCGCAATTAAAAGTGTCTCTCATCATCACGATGCTAACCACGCAATGTGGAGATTTCAGGCCCCACCCACCTCGATATTGCGCGGCGACCTGACGCATATTAAACTAGCCACGATTCGCCCTACTGAATCTTCCTATCGCATCGAGGCAATGCTGGCGATCGCCCCGGTTGATATCCGTCTAACCAAGGCTGAAGGGCTATGGCGACGCGACATTACCCCCAATCAGCATGCCGTTTTAGAAAGAGTATTCGCTCGCCATCTGCACCAAACCATTGTTCATTCATTCCCGAGCTGGATGCAACTATGCTACGAATGCAGTCCGTGCCCGAAGATTGCCGATCGGTTTCCTCAGGGGATGAACGAAGCATCTGCGGAGACGTTAGAATCCCTTAGTCTTCCTCTCATTCATCATGTCATGGATGCTCAAACCCAAGACTTGCTTGAACTGGCATCACGAGTTGGATTAACGCCATCTCAAGACTTGGCTGGAGGAAATCTGCTCGGTGTTACCCTGATTGGCGCTGACTTGGGTGAGACGAATCTCGAACGAGTGAACCTGCGGGGTGCCGACCTGAGCGATGCCGAACTGAGCGAAGCAAATCTGAATCATGCCATCTTGTCAGGTGCCGATTTGAGTGGCGCAGATTTGGGAAGTGCTACCTTGCAAGCTGCCAATCTGCATCGAGCCAGCTTAGCGTTGGCAAATTTAGGAGGCGCGCACCTGCAATCTGCCAACCTCTTAGAAGCAAACCTCACGAATACTAACCTGAATGGGGTCAAAGTTGAACGGGCTCGATTTGGACATAATCCAGGCATGACAGCAGCGCTCAAAACGAACCTACAGCAGCGAGGCGCTATATTCGAAGATTAGTCATCTTCTCTGTCATTTCTATTACGGGTTCGCTGTCGTTTTGATTGCGAATCGACCGTCACATACTGATTAAAGCGGTTCACTCGCAGCTCAACCAGCGTTGTCGTGTTTTCATAGAAAAAATCAGGCAGATTGGGAGTCTTCTGACTCGAATCAAACACAATTACATTAGTGAGATTGCGGGTATCGTATCGAATGCCCCGTTCAATTTCAGGAATGTAGATTTCTATGCTAATTTTGACCTCTGCCCTTAACCGCTCTTTTGCCTGTTTAAGAAACTGCTTCAGTTCGCTGACATTTACCAAAAATCGGCGGTAGCTAGAATTACGGCCATAGGTATGAAACTCCGAAGCAATCAGTTCTTGAATGTCTCGACTTAAGGTTTGTTCATCTTTAGACCACAGCCGTTTCGGCAAAAAGCGATTGGTATCAGACCGGCTGATGGCAAATTCAAGCGTATAGTCGATGACGTCAGCATCTTGGTCATCGATCGCATGAAGAATAAATTGCTGGTATTTTGACTGGTCAGGATTGTCGTCGTAGGTCAACTCAGTTTGAACAGTTAATGCGTTTTGGAGCTCTCGAAAGTCTTGCTCGGTTTGGGTTTTGAGGGCTCTTAATAGGGTCTGACTTGCCATGTGCTCTGGCTCAAATGTGGCATCAATAATGCTGCCGTGGTTTAAGCCTTTCAAAATCCCGAAGGCAAAATCGTCGGGCGGATGCGCCTCTTTCCAGTCAAAGATCACGGGATCACCATAGTCTTTTTGCGAGAAATCTAGCATGATTTTGACTGAGTTGAGGGGGGTTCCGGCGATGACAACGGCTCCATCGGTGCCGGGTTTATTCACCCATCCCATGATGCCCGTGTAATCTTCTATGCCGACCAAAATTGTCAGTTGGATTTGACTTGCATTGTAGTAGGGGGATTCAACCAGCAAGTCTCGATGGGCAAGCTCCCATTGATATAGACTGGCAAGTTCTAAGCCGTCTAAAAGCTGTTTGCCAATTTCAAGAAAATCTCCGACTTTCCAACGTCCTTTAACCAATCGGCCTAAAAATGATTTTCCGCGATGGGCGAGTGGCGACCCAAAATTTGCAGGCGCTAACATGATGAGACGCTTTAGTGGGCAGTCTGAGAGGCGATCGCGATAGTAACGCCAGATCCAATGGCGCATGACGAGCCCTCCGGTTGAATGCACCACTACATTCAAATTGCAGAGCTTTTTGCCGGTGTCATCAATCAGCTGGCGCTGCTTTAGTTGCTCATAAAACCCATCGACGATGTCATTGAATGTCAAGCTATCTTCTCTCGATTCGTAATCGACATAGAGAATCGTCTCCACGTTTCCGATACCGCGTGTTTGAAGAAATGTTTTCAACAGCTCAAATGAATTGGAACAGTCACTCCAACCGTGAATAATCAGGGTATAGTCTTGCATACTTTGCGATCCACCCATTCAGGTTCCATTGACGACGCACAAAAGAGACGCACAACAATTTGCCTCAGAAATGCCTTCAGCCTAGCGGGTTCAGATTACGCACACATCACCTACCCGGATAAAGTTAATTTCAAGTGTGCAAGATAGGCTGTTTTGGTTTAACCTTAGAGATCGGAGCGAGACTTTATCCCTCTGGTTTAGCTCCCTAAGCACATGCGCGGATGTGGCGGAATTGGTATACGCGCACGTTTGAGGGGCGTGTGGCTTTTGCCTTGCGAGTTCGAGTCTCGCCATCCGCATGAGATTTAGACAGTTAACTTTACAATAACTTTACTGTAAGTGACTACCGCTTTACCGTAAGTAACATCTGCTTCATGATAAGTGACGACAACATGTGTGGTAGTAACGTCCACTCGTGCTGTCGTGGCGTCCGCTGACGTGGTAGTCAGCACAACGAATGCTGGGGTTATGACCGCTTCTATAGACGTGACGACATCAAAAGTATTGATCGATTCTGTTCTATATGGGTAATCTGCCACTAGCAAGCATTCTGTATCCGATCGCCATTGCACCAAACGAAACAAAAAATTGCCATAAACTGGTCGGCGTTAAAATGGCTCGACTACTCGCAAAAACAAAAATGATACCTGCCGCAACGAAGATCCAGCCGTAACTTTTAGCGCCAATTGGCAAGATAATCAACCACAAGATCCCTACGACAAGACAAAGAATCGATAAATCAGCGGCGATTCCTCTCCAGAAATATGGGCTAACGTTTGTTGTAAAGAAAATGTTTCGCCCTAAAAAATAGACTCCAAGAAGAATTAATGCGAAACCTATGAGTTGAAAAAGAAATCTCATGACTTAATTTCCAGGATGGTTTTCTAACTGTAACCCAGCAATCGCGCTCCTCAGAATCGGGGTGTGTTGCGGGGGGCGATCGCCCCTTAAAATCTCCTTTTAGTGAGAGAGTGCGTTTTCCAACAGACGAATGAGTGAGGGTAAATCTTCGACGACGGTTTTCCAAACAATCTCGGTATCAATATCGAAATAGGCATGAGTCAAGCGGTTTCGCATACTGATGATCTGCGGCCAGGGAATCTGAGGCATCGCGACCTGTCGCGCTTGGGTCACTCTGGCAGCGGCTTCGCCAATAATTTCGATTGCCTTCACAACCGCCAAAAGCAGCATCGGGTCAGTATCTAAATCTTCGCGGCTTCTACCGTGTATAAAACTCCGAGCTTGCTCAGCCGCATCGAGCATATGTCTGAGCCGCACATCGTCATCTAGCTTGGTCATATTGAACGATCGCGCTTTGTAAAACCTCGTCTCTAAAATATCGGCTCAAGTCTTGAGGCGTTCGCAGGTCTGCCCGTCGTTGAATCAGATTAGAGAGTTCGAGTTCCATTCCAGCCAGGCGAATCAGACCAGGGGTATGCTCTGGCTCAAACTCGACCAAAAAATCAACATCACTATCTGAGTCGAAATCGTCTCGCAGCACCGAGCCAAAAACTGATAGCTTGCGAATATGATGACGCTGACAGAAACGAACCAGTGCAGTCTTGGGAAGGTCTATATGCATCGTGCTAGTCACCCAAAATCACCTGCTGGAAGAGTGATTTTTCAATTCAGATCATACTCTTCTTACATTACCGATTACATTATCGAATCAGCTTTTCTGCACGTCGATGTCAATCCTGAGTTCAGTTTTCAACGATTTCCCATCGTTTTCGATGCCACTGGACTCCTTACAAATGCATAGCGTAAGTGTCCAGGAAATACCTCAGTGGCTCTTGAAATATATTGGAGGAGCGATCGCCTCTGCATCCTCTTCTGAAAGAGGGGGCGATGCCAATCATTTGAATATTATTTCTGACCCAATCTGCCATCTCTCTATGCCGCTTTCACTCTTCCAAACTCATATAAACTCTCTCTTATCGGCAACCCAATCACCTCTCCTCTCAACGCCATTATCTGATGACACAAAATTGTTCTCTTTATGCTGAATCATATGTAAGCCTGCACTCGATCATAGAGACTTCGAACCTGATTTAGAGCAACTTCTCGATCAATTGGAATATCATCCGTGCTAATCGCGTCATACCTGAGTTGTACTGCAAAAGCATTGTATTCTAGGAGATCCCAAAACGGGGATACCTCATATCCTTGCTGTTCGAGCTGCTGAAGCAAAACTCCCAGATCATGAGTGAAGGGATACACATCTCCAATCGCAGCAATCCAAGCTTTGAGTATCTTTTCCGCAGCTTGTTGAATGTGAAAGCCGAAAATCTCGTCAGCAAAAATCTGGTTATCCATCATTCCCGCCAGTGCTCTCAGATCTCGTTGAGCCACCATCATGAGTTGCAGGGCCTGCTGGCGATCGCTCATACAACACTTTTCCTTCTTGCAAAGCTCTATAAATGATGTGATTCGGACTCTGTTGCCAACGCGCCACTTCGTCAGTGCTGTACATTAAAACATCAGTAGGCACACCAAACTTAGCTAGCACCCGCCAGACTTGAGCTGCTGCTTTACGCCGACTTCGGTGTAAACCAAAAGTGTCACGGGTAACAACCAAGAAATCGATATCAGAATCTGACCGTGCATTACCTTGACTGTAAGAACCAAAGAGAATAACCTGCTGAGGATCCACGGTCGAAACAACAGTATCGACCATTTGTTGAATGACTTTATCTTCAACTAATGAATTCATAGAAAACTATCTAAGTACCTCGGCACAATTAGAAACTAAACATAAAACCCTGCGCTGCCCGCTGAGCGGGCAGCGCAGGGTTTTATGGGTTTTATAGTTAATTGTGACCACCAACTTATCACTCCTTTTGACTCAACAAGTTATCAT
>DBGGTD010000520.1:0-4660 GCA_051162585.1 Elainellaceae cyanobacterium | reverse complement strand
CCCTAGAGCAATTCCAACAATGATGCACAAAAGCACCCATCCCGTTAGATACTTTTCAAAGAACGACAGGCTGCTGCCCGCCTGGACTACGTTTGATGAATTCTCGTTTGAATCTAGTTCTGAATTCATAGTGATACGTTCTGGTGACACTAATAATCTGACCTAAGCTGTGATGAAAGCTTAAAATGTCTACTGTATGTACAGTTTGCGCTGTGGTAGAGTCAGCAGAAGTGCCGAGTACCGCAGCCTGCTGACCATCTACTCAATTGGACACCATGCAAGCTTCAACGGTAGTGCTGGAGCAACCATCAAGGACGAAGACAAAAGACCATTTCTTAATTAGCAAGGGGCTATAAGAGTTGCAGTCTCCACCAAAGCTTGTCTCACAAGCACATCGCTTGACGATGATCAGGACGAATCAATTAAACTTGATTTAATTTGCCAGTTCATCCCTCTCTAGAAAGAGTCTTGCAAATTCAAATATCCAATTTGATTTATTAAATGAGTACAGCGAATAGAGGATTGATTCAAAATGAAACCTCTTTTTCTAGAAGTTCTTCAATAGTCAGATCTGTTCGCGGAACTCCATCAAAAGCAGTACCAGTGCGATTGCTGGCTAAATGCTCCAGCGCAATACCATACGCTTCAGAAGGTAAGGGGATATATCCAACGACCTCAGCCAAGAAGGCAGCATTGGTCAAGTAATATTCTACAAATTCTCTCAGTTCTGGCTTGGCTTGCACAGCATTGGCATTGACATAGATGAACAGCGGACGGGCTAATGGTTGATATTCTCCACTCTTAACAGTTTCAGACGATGGCTCTATTGAGCCTTGACCACTATCTACGGGGAGTGCATCAAGGACATTTTGCCCCTCTTCATAATAGGCATAGCCAAAGTAACCAAGAGCGTTCGGATCTTGGCGAATGCCGCGCATCAGTTCGTAGTCATCTTCACTGGCAGTGTAGTCGCTGCGACTAGCGCCGGACTCACCTACGATCGCCTCAGTGAAATAGTCAAATGTTCCGGAATCCTGCCCAGCGCCGTATAAATTGAGGGGATGATCAGGCCACTCAGAACGAATTTGATTCCAAGTAGTGATTGTGTCTTCGGCAGCAGGTTCCCACATCTTCTTCAGTTCCGCAACTGTAATATCGTCTGCCCAATCATTGTCCGGATGAACGACGATGGTTAAGGCATCATAGGCAACTGGAAGTTCGATATACTCGATTCCGTTGGCGGCACAGGCTTCCATTTCATCCTTGAGAATGGGGCGTGAGGCATCGTTGATATCCGTCTCACCGGCGCAAAATTTACGAAATCCGCCGCCCGTGCCTGAGAATGCGACGGCAACGTCAGGTGCATCAGGTTGTTCAAACTTTAATTCCATTGCGACTTCTTGAGTTAATGGATATACGGTACTTGAACCGTCGACTTGAATAGCGGCTGTATTCGATGATTCTGAATCAGATTGCTGGAGTGTTGCGCTCGGATTATTTACTTCTGTGGAATTAGGGGGCACAGAGCAGCTAGCTGTTAGAGCGAAGACTCCTAAAGCAATAGTCGCCCCTTTTGATGCGATTAAATTCATAGATCAAACTCCACGAACCAGAAAGAATATAATCTCATCATTTCAAAAAAATTGATTTGTCAAGATTGCCCAAACACACCGATGTGAAAAATTGTTAATTGAAACTCCTATGCGGTTCGCTTACTCCTGTTCTATTTGCCTAATTATTACAGGCACACAGCCATTCGCTCGTCGGGAAGCTGCTCGCTCTTCGAGAAGCCGTTCGCCATCTGAACATTCCCAATTATTTTGATATAACAATCCCTGCGGCATCTAAATCAAAATTAGAGTTTGTTGATCTGATTGATCCCCCATTGCTTATATAGTACGCATGAACTATATTGTGTTTATAATATTCATGTACTAGAAGAGTTGTGTCGCGTCCCCAGAGCAATCAGGCGATTATTAGGAGAACATATGAAAGCGTTGAACGCAGAGATTCAAGCGGTCGAAGCCCAACTGCAAGAAATTGGACAGCGTCAATCTAGACGCCGAAATGTCGTATCATCTCCCCATGCCTTCCCTGAAGACGATGCCGGTCATCGTCTGGCAACCACTGGAGCGACTTCTGACCGAGACTCTAGTGCTGATTTTCATTACAAAGCCTCTACGCCACGAGACGCCCCTCATACCCCCGCGAAAACTGTCTTACAGCTTCCCGGAGAGAAGAAGTCCCGTCAAGGAATTGTATCTCCCCCTGGTGAGCCCACATTTTCGCCGCATCGAGGGCAATATCCCGTCCATTTCACACCACCCCCTTCAGCTCGGCCTGTTTCTTCCCCTCCTGCATCACCGCCATTTGCTCGGCACTCCTCTGCGCGCTACAGCATTTCACCGCAGCAGCTTTCAGATGGATTGAGACGATTAGAGGCGCAGGTACAGCGAATTAATGAGCTTTCAGCCGTGCAAGAAGCCGCGATGCTTGAGCTTAAGGCGATCGCCGAGCAAGTTGAGCACGACCAAACCACCCTCAAAGGGGATGATGTATTGCAGGGCGATCGTCCAACGCTTTCTGTCTGCGAATATTTGCCAACTGCGGTGCCAAAAGTTGAGCGCGATGTCATCAATGGAGCATATGTCATCACAGCGCGATCGATTGATTTGCTCAAGAAGGAGCACGAGGCAGAGCAAGCTGCTATCTCAACAGCTGAAACGGTGCGTCGATTTGCAAATCGCTCCGCAAAAAGCGCACCCCCAAACGATTATCCACCCAGCATTACCACAGCTCGAAAATCTCTGAGGCGGTCGTCTCCTAAATCAACCTCTATCGTGGGATTGATCCTTGAACCGTTGACTAGCCTAGTGAGTAGCGTTTCGTCTCGCCGTCGCACTGATCGAGTTGAACGAGCCACTACAACGGATCAAGTTGAACAAGCTGACGCAGCGGAGACACCTGAGTTGCCGTCGCTCGATTTTCAAGAAGCCATCTTATGGATTGCAGGATCAGCGGTCGTGCGAATTGGGCTTGATGCTCTATTGGCAGCTTTTCCGGCGTTTTGGTTGCCCGTGCTCGCGCTGATTGTAACCCCGACGGCGATCGCCATATATAGAACTACGATTGACCCGCGTTCAGGTCTTATTTTAGGCTATCGGCTGTTGCTAATCATGGTTGGGCTGCTCCTAGGAGGACGACTATGACCCCCGTTCTGTTTGGAACAGCTTGGATTTTGTTAGTTGTGACGTGTTGGACCGCAATCCATCATGAGGAGGTTAAGGATGAAACGTCACAATTCTGAGCCATCAACTCTAACTCCTCTCTTGGCAGGTGGTTTGATGTTTGCGCTTGTAGGTTTGCTTATTGACGTGGGAGGAATAACCTCTCAAGATCAATCCATCAGCCACTATACAGATTGCCAGGGCGAGGTAAAAGAGGAGGTTTCTCTATCGAGGGAACAGTTGGCACATGTGCTTACCATTCCTGAGCGAGATTCTAAAGCAAAAGTTCAGGAGATTCTTGCAGCTCCCTATTGTCAATTACCGAGTATCGAAATTCGGGCTGGCGTAGCAGCAGAACGAGAAGCGTATCCTCTAGCATTTGAACCGCAGACCTGGCTAGTCATTCTCTATGAAGACGACGAATATGCAGGGTTTCGGTTCAGCTTTCAGTAAAATCAGCATGGTATTAATCGGGCTGGCTTTAGCGGCCGGAGGTTGCCAATTCAACAAGGCTCCAGAGCCAGCTCGGACGCTTCAAATTCATCAAAGTTGGGAATTGCAGCCCGGAGACACGCTCGGCGGTCATCGAATTACCGGCGGGCTTGGTGATATTTCGATCGACCTGGGAGGCGATCGCGTCTTTGCACCGTTTGACGGAACTGTGCAGCCTTATGCCGACAATAGCGACTGCGTTATTTTTTCAAGCCCAGAAGTACCGGCCTATCTGTTTCGCCTATGCGGGCTACGGCAATCCAACCAGGGAGAACTCAACCAGGGTGACTCGATGGGGTCAGGAGACTATTTGCAGTTTGCCACTCTCAGGCGACAACCTGATGGCACATGGGCTATGGTCGAACCCTCTAGCAGCATTTTAGAAAAGATTCTGACATCGCCATGATTCCTCGGTTTTGCCATAACGATACCTGTCAATCGATTGGTGATTTAGCCCTGATTCAGAATTCTCCATTTCACTGGAAAAGTGTCATCCTGATTCAACGGGTCACACTTCTTTG
Organism: Elainellaceae cyanobacterium; assembly: GCA_051162585.1. Lineage (GTDB taxonomy): Bacteria > Cyanobacteriota > Cyanobacteriia > CAZCXK01 > CAZCXK01 > DBGGTD01. The sequence goes on along the minus strand of DBGGTD010000520.1, from coordinate 420 downwards.
CATGATGATGGTGGTCGGTGCTCTAGTGAGTAGCAGTCGTTCGGCGATCGCCCGTGAGCCTGTTTTGGATTTTGGGTTGACATCATCGGTAGAGAGTAAGCAGTCAGCGGGACGCGATCAGCCATCAGCCATTAGCGATCGGCAGTCAGCGGGGCAGCTATTAACAAGGCAGCCATTAACAAGACAGCCATTGACCGGCGCGGATCTGTCTTCCTTGCCGCTGCTAGCCATTCCCTCTAATAAACAGGCGCCTCTGGGAAAAGCAGATCGCGTGCAAGCGGCGTTACCGCCGCCGCCCACGATATCTACCCCCCAGCCAGAGGCGATCGCTCAACCTGATGATTCAGCACAGACCGATAGCCAATCTGATCGGGCGTTGCCTCGTGCACGATCTCAGGATCACGCGGCGCACCCAGAGGC
>DBGGTD010000519.1:0-9613 GCA_051162585.1 Elainellaceae cyanobacterium | reverse complement strand
CTTTTCCACAACCTTGAACTACTCTTTGGTGCAGGCCTCTTTACTGGCATTCAAAAATTCTCTAGCCAAAAAAGTGCCGGTCTCACCCTTGGATTTAGCAGGTTTAGCGGATGAATTCTGAATTATCTTCCAGAATTATGATTTACTATCAATATTGCTGGTTGGCTCAGATTACGTCTTGACACGGCTAGCATATTAGGGATTATGATGATCACCGTTTGGAACCTCAGGTTCTTTCAGCTGAGAAATGCAGGATGTTAACGGCGTATGCAAGAGCTCGCAACTATACCAGAATTTGACTTCGAGAGTGCTGCCTATAAGGACGCTTATAGTCGTATCAATGCAATTGTAATTGAGGGTGAGCAGCAGGCTTATGAGAATTACATTCACCTTGCCGAGTTATTGCCGGAGCATAAGGAGCATTTGAAAAGCCTTTCTAAGATGGAGAATCGTCACAAGAAAGGATTTCAGGCTTGCGGTAAGAACCTGAGTGTCACTCCAGATATGGAGTTTGCTCATGACTACTTTGCCGCTTTACATGGCAATTTTCAAAGCGCGTATGCAGACGGCAAAGTTGTACATTGCTTGCTGATTCAATCGCTAATTATCGAGGCGTTTGCGATCGCAGCTTACAATATCTACATTCCCGTGGCAGATCCATTTGCCCGCAAAATCACTGAGGGTGTTGTTAGTGATGAATACATGCATCTCAACTTTGGCGAGGTGTGGCTGGGTGAGCATTTTGAAGACTCCAAGGCTGATTTAGAAGAAGCAAATCGCCAGAATCTCCCGCTGGTGTGGAAAATGCTAAGCCAAGTCGAAGACGATGCGCGTGTGTTAGGTATGGAAAAGGAAGCGCTCGTAGAAGACTTCATGATCAGTTACGGGGAAGCATTGGGTAACATCGGTTTTACCACTCGCGAAATTATGCGGATGTCTTCCCACGGTCTTGCTGCTGCTTAGTAGCTTTTCGGGCTCATTGTTACGAAGGAGATCAATGACCTCTTGAAGCAGCCGCTCGTCCAGAGCGGTTATTTTTTATTATGAGATTTCGGTATCCTGCTTCTTCTCCACGTGTTCGACTGTTTTCTTAAAGCGAGTTATCTATGTTTGGTCTCATTGGTCATCTGACTAGCTTGGAACATGCTCAAGAGGTCGCTCATGAGCTAGGCTACCCGGAGTATGCCGATCAGGGATTAGATTTCTGGTGTTCTGCCCCTCCCCAGATTATTGACAAGATTATTGTCACGAGCATTACGGGACAACAGATCGAAGGGCAATATGTTGAATCATGTTTTTTGCCCGAGATGCTGACAAATCGTCGGATTAAGGCGGCTATTCGCAAAATCCTGAATGCCATGGCTCATGCTCAAAAACATGGGCTTGATATTACGGCGTTGGGTGGGTTTTCTTCAATTATTTTTGAAAATTTCAACCTTGATCAGCACCGTCGCGTTAGAAATATTGAGCTAGAGTTTAATCGGTTTACGACGGGTAATACTCATACGGCGTATATTATTTGTCGGCAAGTTGAGCAAGCCGCCGCCAATCTGGGCATTGATTTGGGCAAAGCCAGTGTTGCCGTCTTTGGCGCAACCGGAGATATAGGCAGTGCGGTATGTCGATGGCTCAATGTTCATGCCGATGTAGATGAGCTGCTTTTGATTGCTCGTAATCAAGAGCGGCTGCAAAGCCTTCGAGATGAGCTAGGTCGCGGCAAGATTATGGGGTTAGAAGAGGCCCTTTGCCAAGCGGATGTGATTGTCTGGGTGGCGAGTACGCCACGAGGTGTCGACATTGATCCGCTATTGCTAAGAAAACCCTGTTTGCTCATTGATGGCGGATATCCTAAGAACCTTAAAACGAAGGTACAGCATCCTGATATTTACGTTTTAGAAGGCGGCATTGTTGAGCATTCTCTCGATATTGACTGGAAGATCATGAAAATCGTCAAAATGGATATTCCGGGTCGCCAACTGTTTGCCTGTTTTGCAGAATCGATGTTGCTTGAGTTTGAAAAGTGGCATACCAATTTTTCGTGGGGGCGGAATCAAATTACCGTCGAGAAAATGGAGCAAATTGGCTATGCCTCTGTAAAACACGGATTTAAGCCCCATTTAGGATTCTTGGGAACGTAAGTTGATTTGAGCGTCGACGAGCAATCTGACGAGCAACCGAATGTGTATCTGGCGATCGCCCATCGAATGTCCGCCCCTATTAGACGGTGAGGTGCATATTTGGCGATCGCATTTTTCGTTTCACGTCTTGTCTGACGCCAATCTCAGGCAATTTTCTCAGGTTCTTGCGGTCGATGAGCAGGAGCGGGCACAGCGGTTTCGTAGCGAATCTCATCGCCAGCAGTTTATCGCAGCACGAGGGCTGCTGCGGATCTTGCTTGGTGCTTATTTAGAGAGAGATCCAGCGCAGATTCAGTTTGTCTATGGGGCTTACGGCAAACCGCTCCTAAATGCCTCCAGCCCGTCTCAAGCTTTGCATTTTAATCTGTCCCATTCTCATGAAATGGTGCTGTATGCTGTAACGCGCGATCGCCCCGTCGGCATTGATATTGAATATCTTCGTTGGGTGCCTAACGTAGAGCAGCTTGCCCATCGATTTTTCTCACCGATAGAGGCCGCGGCCATTTCAGCGCTTCCGCCCGATCAGCAGCAGACCGCCTTTTTTTGTGGATGGACTCGGAAGGAAGCCTATCTTAAAGCGACCGGACGCGGATTAGCCGATTTAAGTGAGGTTGAGGTCACGCTGTTGCCCGCCGATCCGCCTCGTTTGGTTAATCATCCATCGTCCATCTCCCCAGACTCCCCCGACTCCCCCGACTCCTCAGAGGTGTCAAACTTTCAAGGACCGTCGGAATGGACGCTCCATCATCTTAATCCGGGAGAGCGCTATGTAGGAGCGTTAGCGGTGCAGCAATCATGCCCTCAGGTTCAGTATTTGCACTGGTCGGTGTCGCGCGGTGAGTGGTGAATCTAAAGACTTTAAACTCGTTAGATCACATCTCGAAGGGCGACCCCTGCAAATATTAGAAACAACAATCCGCCTATCGCGGTCAGCGTCTTTTCCGAGAGTCTGCCACAGGCAAGTCGTCCACATGTGACTGCGATCGCCGCACAAATCGCATGCCCCAAAATTGCCCCCAGGGTAACTCCGATTGGGTCTTGAGCGGCTGCCAGAGTAATAGTCGCAATTTGCGTGCGATCGCCCCATTCTGCCAAAAACGTAAGCCCGAATGTCTCGGTCAAAATGACCGTGAATGTTTGATGATAAGATTGCTGTTTCTCAACGCGATCGATCGCGTCTTCTGCCTCATCACACTCATCAAACCCCGGTTGGTGTGTCATTTGATAGGCGTCGTATAGAAGCTTTAACCCAAATATTGTAAAGAGTCCGACTTCGACATATTCTATGTAGCGACCTGGAATAAACGATGCCGCCTGCCCCACCAATACTGACAAAATGGTCATTGCGGCGAGTGCTGCAACAGCGCCTGCGAACACTAGGCGGCGCGGATGGCGCATGGCAAGAATTGCTGCGATAAAAAATGTTTTGTCGCCTAGTTCTGAGACAGTAATTAGTAGTAAGCCTGCGGTGAAGGCGGTCAACATGCTCTCAAGCTCCTCATGAACGGTGATTGAGTGAGCTTGATGAATAGACAAACGCTTCACCGAGCTCACAGATCGTGTGAACTTAGTGAAGGTCTCGCTTACAAATTCGTTAAATACGCTTTGCCGCTTGAACCAGGCTCATCACCAGTATGTTGATTCAAGCGAGCTGGCACGCCAGCAGCTACTCCCCTTCAAATCTTGCATCATTATACCGGGTCGCCGTTCTATCTCTGATGTCAAATCTCAGTCTTTCCTGACAATGCGAGTTTCAGTGGGATGCATCAAAAATGAGGTCTAGTCGCGTCTGGGCTGTGTTGAGGGCACGTTGAGGTGTCTCTCGACTCAGTAAGGCGGCTTCGATCGCTCGTCCAAGCTGTTCAGAGAGGCGATTGTAACCGGGTAAAATTGGGCGCGATCGCCCGTAGGGAGCTTGGTCAAGAAACACGCGAATAGCGGGCTGGTGGTCTACAAACTGTTGATAGGTGTCGCTCTGACGAGCCTTGAGATTCACCGGAAGATAGCCAGTTTCCATGGCCCATTGGGTTTGAAAGTCTTCACTCAGCACATACTCAGCAAATGTTAGAGCAGCTTGTTCGGCGCTGGGATTGGTCTTAAAGATAAATAAATTTTCTCCACCCACGGCTGTAGCTTGTTGAGTGTTGGGTGGAATGGGCATGACAGCAAAGTCGACCCCCGTTTCTCGGAGTTGGCGGAGTGTCCACGGGCCGGTCAGTTGCATGGCTACCCGACCCGCCAAAAAATCGTCTAGTTCATAGCCGCGCTCGGGCTGAGACAGCGTTGCAGAGCCATCGTTAACCAAATTTTGCCAAAACTCTAGAGCCGCGATCGCCTCTGGTGTAGCTAAATCAGGGTGTCCCGTTTTCGGGTTAATCAGATTGCCCCCGGCGCTCCATAAAAACGATAGCCACATGAAGACCGTCCATTCACCTTTCCCAAGAGGAAGGAGGATGCCATATTGGGGAGATGGGCTCTCCGGATGGGTAAGCTGTTGGGCGATCGCTCGAACGTTGCTCCACGAGGAGGGGAGTTGCGTAATACCTGCGGCTTCAAAGAGACTTGGGCGATAAAAAATCCCAACATTATTGACCCCGAATGGCACTGACCAAATGTGCCCATTCCACGTTATTGAATCGAGTAGGGTCGGGTCAATCTCGTCTGCGTTGGGCGATGTGGTAAACCAATCCTCTAAGGAACGGATGGCGTCGAGTTCAACCAGCTGTCCGGTAATCATCGGAGCATACCAAAGCATTGAGGGCGGCACGTCTCCGACCACGGCAGACAAAATCTTGGGCATCTGCTGGTCGCCCTGACCAATGTAGAGCGCGTCTACCTGAATAGACGGATGGGTCTGATTAAACTGCTCGACAAGCCGATTTAACACGTCTCGATTAGGAGGCGGGTTCGCCCCATGCCATAGCGTCAGATGCGTCATCCCCGGTTCCTGAGATATGCCTGCCTGGCATCCAGAAAGGATTAGACTCAAGCAGGCGATGACCACCAGGCTCATCACTCGTGCGATCGCAGCCTGACAGGTCAATCTTGAGCGCCTTGAATGCGTGACGATTGAAATCGGTTCATCCATGTTTCGAGAAAGGCTCGATTTTCGCGTTGCTGATCGGGTTCTGTCGTCGTTAGGGGGTGAGGTGCGAGCCCTTGGAGTGCAGCCGTTGTCACGCAAAACATAGATTTCTGAAAGCTAATACAAATTTGCACCAGCAGGTCATCTTCGCCTCGGGTCGTCTGGCGATAGACATCGTGCAAATAGTCTGGGATGAAGTGGCGCATATCCTGCATCAGCAGAGTAGGGGGAATGCCTGAGCCGCCTGTAGGTAGCGGATCGGCAAACAGTGCGCCGTATTGAAAATCGCCCTGATACAGAGGAATTTGATACGCTTGGGCATTGTAGGAAATCGTGCCTGGGAACGGCGTCCCTCGAAAGAAGATTGCTTCCACATACGGCACCGCTGTGTCGTTCAAAAAGGTTAAACCGGCTGATTCAGGAATGATGGGGTAGAGGCGATCGCCAATGTCAACATGATAGGTAATTGGCTGGGAGGCGGCATCAACTAGTCCATTCAAAATATGCTCGACAACATCGGGAATAGATTGAATGTCTCCGCGATCATAGCGATCTGATAGATCCAGAAAAATATCGCTCATGACCCGCCAAAATTGCCCTAGCCCACTGTAGTAACACTGTTGACGCACCTGCTCCAGTAAGAAATCAGGGAAAGCGCGATTTATGCCCAGTATCGGCCAGTTGTTCTTCACTTTGGCTTGAATGGCGGCCACAGCATCTCGCTTAAACTGCGGCGTGTCGAGGTAGGCATCGAGTCCTCCCCCGCCGTGCCACAGCATCGTTTTCATGCAATATTCAGCGTATTCATAATTCAGCCGATCGTGCCACCAATGGCGCAGTAGCTGCTGGATCGAAACCTTGCCATTGAAGTATTTAAAGAACGGAAATAAGACTAGAAATTGATGATTGGCGATATAGGTCAGGTTATTGGAATAAGCATCTAAGACAACTCCATAGCTCTTGAGGATGCCAACCACTTCTATCAGGTTCTGTGGAGTATCCACTAGCAAGGCATCTCCAGCTTCGAGCCGATAGACATAGTCGGCTAGGGGATGCCGGGAGGGTCCGATTTGATTAGTGCTGACCATAACAAGCAGTGATTATCGAGCGTCTATAGAGCAGGGGGAACGACTTGAGAAATTGGCAGTTGGGGAGCGTTGAGGGGGGGCGTGGCGATCGCCGGAAATCCATCAGGCTTCTTGACATCCCACTGCCCTGTCAGCAAGAAGGCCACTTGGGGTTCTGTCCAGCGAACCAGCCACGAGGGTTGTAGCCCTAGTCCTAGAATAAATAATGCTAAGACAATGGCAGGTAGCCGATCAGACCACTCCACACGAGGCAAATCTGCCAAATAATCAGGCAGGCGACCAAAAAAGACTTTGTTGACCATCAGCAGAAAATAGACGGCTGTTAAGCCAGTGCCGATCATACAAAGCAAGGTTTGGACTGGGAAGATCGCGAAACTGCCTCTAAAGACGAGAAATTCTGCGATGAAGCCTACCATACCAGGAATCCCAGCACTTGCCATCACCCCCATGATTAATAGGCTTCCGATGATTGGCAATCCCCTTTCTGGATTCAGGAGTCCTTTCAAGTAATTCACATCTCGACTGCCTGTCTTTTTGGCAACAACGCCGACCAATAAAAACAACATGGCAGAAATCAAGCCATGACTGACCATTTGGGAGACTGCCGCAATGACGCTCAAGCGAGTCGATGCAGCCGTTGCTAGCAAGATAAATGCCATGTGGGCAATTGACGAATAGGCTACAACATTCTTCATGTCTTGCTGAGCGATTGCGCAGGAGGCTCCATACAAGGCACTAATCACCGCCCAGATTGCTAACCACGGCGCTAAATAAGCCCAGGCATCGAGAAACAGACCCAAACCGAATCGAAGCAATCCGTAGGTGCCCAGTTTGAGCAACACACCCGCTAACAGCACGGATACCGGCGTTGAGGCTTGTACGTGTGCGTCAGGCAGCCATGTGTGGAACGGGAAAAACGGAATTTTGATGCCGAAGCCGATGAGTAATCCGCTCAATAATACAATCTGAGTTCCGAGGGGCATCGCCTGCGATCGCAACGTTTCATAATCAAAGCTCGATACCCCTGTAACCCAGGCGATTCCTAAGAAAGATGCCAACACAAAAATGCCTGATATGGCGGTATAAATCAGAAATTTGGTTGCGGCATAGCCGCGTTTGGCTCCGCCCCAGATGGCAATCAATAAATAGAGAGGAATCAGCTCAATTTCGTAAAAAAGAAAGAATAGTAGCAAATCTTGAGCTAAAAATGCCCCAGCGACTCCGGCATTCAGCAGTAGTATCAGAATGTAATAAAACTGAGGTCGTTGAATGTCGCGATCGGTGCTCCAGATAGCGATGATCGTTAATAGCGCATTTAAGAAAACCAGGGGAAATGATAAGCCATCTAGCCCGAGGTGGTAACTGAGCCCGATGGTGTTAACCCACAGCAGATATTCGGAAAAATGCATCGAAGGCATTCCCGGATTAAACTGGAACCCCAACACAATCGTCCACACCCAGAGCGCGATCGCCACCCCTAGGGCGATCGCCCGATACGTACCAGGTCGAGACGTTTTGGGCATAATCCCGATGAGGACTGCTCCTAAAACGGGTGTCAAAATCAAAGCAGTGAGCATTCTATCGAATCTCCTTTGTTACCATTTCCCGCTATAACAACCAGCCCATTGTCCAGCCCATGGTCAAAATAAAGATGATGCCAAGACCAATTAAGATAGTCAGAACATAGGCTTGAGATTGGCCAGATGCGCTATATCGCAGGGCTTGTCCGCTGAGCACGGTTGCCAATCCAACCAGGTTTACAGCGCCATCTACTACATATCGGTCAAACCAGGAAGTCAATTTAGCAGACGTATTGACCAGCCACACTACCGTTAGGTCATAAATTCGGTCGATGTAAAAGTCGTACGCCAATAAGTCTTGTAAGAAACGCAATGAAACTTGAGTTGAACGCGCCCAGGCTCGCCGCAGTTCGATGAACATTCCTAGGACAAACCCAATCAAACCTGACGCAATCAGTAACGGTAATGCAACTTGGATGATCAGCTGATTTGCGTTTTGCAAGGGCGTGGTTGGGCTAAGCCAAAGCGCCCACCGCAACGGAATTAAGGGTGAAAGCAGCACAATAATGGTCATTGTCACCATTGGCACTGCCATGGGCCAAGCAACCTCCGGCGCGCGGCGCGTCTTTTCTTGAGGGGTTCCGCAAAACACTAACCGAAAGACGCGAGTTAGATTCAGCGCATTGAAGAAATTTACGAAGACTAACACGCCTAGCAACCACCCTGGAACATGCCACACCCCACTCACCCATTGCTGCATAGTCCAAAATGTGCCCAGCGGAAATAGCACCACTAAGCTGGTAGCCCCCACGACAAACGCAACCGTCGTTGCAGGCATGCGCGACCAAAGCCCACCCATGACGGTGATATTTTGATCGTTTGTGGTCGAAATGATAGCGCCAACGCTCATAAACAACAGGGCTTTGGCGATCGCATGAGTGAGCAGCAACAGCAGTGCAATATCAACTTGCCCCAAGCCAACCGCAATAAACACAAAGCCCAGATACGCACTCGTCGAATGAGACAATGCCCGTTTAAGGTCTATCTGAGCGAGCGCCATCAGCGATGTGCCAATTGCTGTAACTGTTCCGATTAAAATCAGTGCATCTGCTGAAACTGGTGAAAGCGTAAACACAGGCTGAAGCTTAATCAGAACGTACGCCCCTGCGGAAACGACAATCGTATTCCTGACGATACTGGCAGGGTTTGGTCCTTCCATTGCCTCATCCAGCCAAAGATTCAGCGGAAACTGAGCGCATTTGCCGGTTGGCCCCGCAATTAATGCCAATCCCAAAAGCGCGGCAGCGAGAGGAGTCAGCGACGATGTTTCCGCCCAATCTTGCAATTCTGAGAATGACAATCCTTCACCATAGCTCGATAGCGCCACAACCCCCATTAGCAAGATGATATCCCCTACCCGCTTGGTCAAAAAAGCATCCCTAGCCGCAGTGATAACCAGAGGCTGGGCATACCAAAACCCGACCAGCAGGTAGGTCGATAAGGTCAGAATTTCAAGAAGAGCATAGCTGAGAAACAGCGAATCACTGATCGCAATGCCGCTGAGTGATGCCTCAAAAAAGCCCATCAGCCCAAAAAATCGAGCCAGTGACCAATCTTTTTCCATGTAGCCCAGCGCAAATACCTGAGCAAGAAGACTAATCCCAGTAACAAGCTCCATGGCTCCCAAGCTAATTGGTGAAATCTCAATCGCCAAAAACAAATCGAGATCAGCCACGCTCAACCACTGATAAATCAACTGTTGAGGTTCCTGCTGCCAGATTA
>DBGGTD010000518.1:0-5971 GCA_051162585.1 Elainellaceae cyanobacterium | reverse complement strand
GAAGAAGTCCGAGAACTGGCTCGCCAGTCTGCTGATGCGACTACCGAAATTGAAAAACTCGTCGCCGGAATTCAAGCAGAAACCAATGACGTGGTCTTGGCGATGGAAACTGGGACAGAGCAGGTAGTCAATGGTACAGAACTCGTGGATGAAACCCGTCAAAGCCTTAACCGAATTACGGCGGCCAGTCAGCAAATTAATATCCTCGTTGAGGCAATTACACAGGTGACAACGGTGCAATCTAAGGCGTCTGAAGCAGTGACAGCCAGTATGACAAATGTGGCGGCGATCGCCAACCGAAATTCTCAAGAAGCAAACCAAGTATCCAGTTCGTTTGAACAATTAAACTCGGTTGCTCAAGCCCTACAGGAAGAGGTGGGTCGATTCAAAGTTAGTTAATCGTCTATTGAGTTGGGAATTTAGAGCTGCAAATGATAGTTGCAGAATCTCTTAAAATTTACTGTTCTGCATTGGTTCAGAGCACTAAGTCCTGATTGAGGAGAGGCTTTTGGAAGAGAGCGATCGCAGGCAAACCGTGCTTAAACACACTGAATTCCCAACCCTCCCCCAATGTCCTAATTCCTCTCATCCCAATATCCTGAATAGCCATGTCAATCAACTCTGATATTCGTGACCATGCCTACAAATTCTTCATTGAAGAAGCCCCCGAGCTACTGCAAAGTATTGAATCCGGCATTCTAACGTTAAGACAAGAGCGTGATACGTCCAAAGTTCACAGTATTATGAGAGCCGCCCATTCTATCAAGGGTGGGTCAGCGAGTGTCGGACTTGAGGCAATTAAAACGATTGCGCATCGCTTAGAAACAATCTTTAAAGCACTCTATAGCGACAGCATCGAGATTGACGGTGAACTCGAAAACCAACTCTTGCTAGCCTATGATTGCTTACGGCTGCCACTCATGGAGCAACTCAGCACGGGAGGGTTTGATACCGAGCAGGCGCTAGCCATTGCAGAGCCTATCTTTGCTGAGCTAGAAGCTCAGCTAGGCGATGCCATTACAGAGACAACTGACTTTATTCCTAGTTCAGAAGATCTGGGAATCAGTATGGCTCAGTCTATTTTTGAGATTGACGTGGCAGAGGGATTGGATCGGCTTGCAACTGTCATTGAAAATCCTCAAATACATGAAGTAACGGGCGAATTGAGAGCGCAAGCTGAAGTATTCATCGGCTTTGCCGAGTTGCTAAACCTATCAGGTTTTGCTGCCATTGCTGAAACGGCACTGCAAGCGCTCGATCAGCATCCTGACCAAGCTATTGATATTGCTCGATTAGCGCTCGATGATTTTCGCGCGGGTCGTGAGGATGTTCTAACCAAAAACGGGTCTAAAGGAGGTTCTCCATCAGCTAGCTTATTGGCGTTTTTAGGCACTGGCGACACTGGCTTTGATCAGACTCATGCCAGTGATGTCACACCTAATCTAGAGCTAGATTGGGTATCAGACGCAGATGATGTCATATCTAATCTAGAAGAAGAAGAAGTAGATTGGGGAATAGATGCAGATGATATCACATCCAACCTAGAAGTAGAAGAAGAAGTAGATTGGGGGGCAGATGCAGATGATGTCACATCTAATCTAGAGGCAGGAGGGGTAGACGAGAAAGAATGGACATCTGACGAGATTGGCGACATCTTGGATCAGCTTGGTGATGATGTTGATCGGGCTCAGGTGTTATCTGATTTGGGATTACTTGATGATCAAACTGACCTAGAAAACGTCAAACCTTTCTCAGCCGAAACAGTGTCAGCTCAGCTCGATCAAGTGTTGGGCAATTTTGGTCTTGTTGCAGATCCGTCTCTTGCAGACCCGTCAAATTCCCCTGTAGACGACCTCTCGGTGCCAGCAAATAATGCAGATATTCTATCTTCTGATCGAGTTCCTCCATCTGCAGACATTGAAATACCTAAATCAGAAAATGTTACGTCTTCAGATAATACTGCATCAGAGATACTAGCTAAACCCCGATCGCCTCAATCAACCGTATCAAAAGAGCCTGTTGTCACAGGACTAACGGTTCGCGTTGAAGCCGATCGGCTCAATCGTATGAATAACCTATTGGGTGAGCTAACTATTAACCGGAATGGAGTCGATTTACAGAACAGCCAATTACGCGGTTCGGTCAAAGAACTATTTAATCGGTTTGGACGATTTCAAAGTGCGATTGAAAAACTGCGTACCTTATCAGATCAAATGTTGATTGCACCAGACCGTCGAGGTGCACACTCTTTGTTTGGCGGTAATGGTTCGTCAACTACTGAATCGACCAATCCACAGGCTTCGTTCAATCCGCAGACTTCGTTTGATTCTCTAGAAATGGATAGCTATACACAGCTTTATTCACAGACGCAAACGTTGCTTGAAGATATGGTGCAGCTTGAGGAAGCGCTTGAAGATATCTCTCTATATAGCTATCAGTCTGATCAACTACTGGGACGACATCGTAAAATGCTTTCCCAGATGCAAGATGAACTGATGTGGGCACGGATGATTCCGTTAGGGGAAATTCTAAATCGATTTCCTAGAGTCTTACGAGATCTATCCAATCGGTATCAAAAGCCGGTCAATCTTAAGCTGACAGGTACGGATATCTTAGTTGATAAGGCAGTTTTAACCAAGCTCTATGATCCGTTAGTTCAGCTACTTCGAAATAGCTTTGATCATGGCATCGAGCCAGCTCATGTCAGACAACAACAGGGCAAGCCAGCAGAAGGACATGTCGAGATTCGAGCCCGATACGAAGGTCGTCAAGTCGTTATCGAGGTGTATGACGATGGGCAAGGATTAAATTTTGAACAAATTCGCGATCGCATTGTTGAGTTAGGTTGGCTGACTGAGGCAGAGGCTCAAAACGCTAGTGAGGCACGCCTTAGCACCTTCATATTCGAACCTAGTTTCTCAACAGCCAAACGCGTTAGCGAATTGTCTGGGCGAGGAGTGGGGCTAGATATCGTACAAGCTCAGATACAGTTGCTAAACGGTAAGATTTCGGTTACTTCTTTACCGGGTCAGGGGACAACATTCACCCTTACACTACCGTTGACATTAACCATTATTAACTTATTGATTTGCTTTGTGGGTGCTACTCCCCTAGCAATTCGCAGCGATAGTATCCAAGAAGTTTTAATTCCAAAACCAACTCAAGTTCGGCAAACGAGTTCTCAAAAATTCTTAAGATGGCAAAGGCAGGAGATTCCGGCTTATAACTTGTCAGATTTATTACATTACAATTGCCTAATTCCTGAAATCCCACCCAGCCGAGTATTAGCCACAGTACCGACCCCAACAAACTGGGAGGCACCTATGCTAGTACTAATGCGAGGACGACAAGCCTTTGCCCTACAAATTGATCGCCTGGTGACTGAACAAGAATCGGTGGTAAAGCCGTTCGGCTCTGCAATCACACCCCCTATTTTTGCGTACGGCTGTACCGTACTGGGGGATGGTAGCCTAATCCCAGTCATTGATGGCCCCGTTTTCTTGGAAGATATGGTGAACCGCGGCTTGGCTACGATGCCTGAAGCCACTGAGATAGATGCCCTGGCAACCCTCGTTGAACAAAATGCGTCAGGCGATCGCGATCAACCAAATGTCCATAGACTCAAGACAACTACTATCCTAGTCGTAGATGATTCAGTCACCTTAAGACGTACTCTGGCGTTATCTCTAGAACGAGCGGGATATCGTGTGCTGCAAGCGCGCGATGGTCAAGAAGCGATCGAACAGTTAGAGCAAGCTCAATCGACTCAATTGATTATTTGCGATGTAGAAATGCCCAATATGAACGGATTCGAATTTTTAACTCAGCGTCGTGAAAATCCAAAATTTGCCAAAATTCCCACTCTCATGCTGACATCTCGAGGAAGCGAAAAACATCGATGGTTGGCGATGAAGCTCGGTGCAGTCGAATACTTTACAAAGCCATACCTAGAGCAAGACTTATTAAAGTCAGTGGCAGGGTATATCGCTGAGTCACAACCCGCAGAGTTATCAACATAAGCGTTTATAGGTATTGCTGACAAAAGGCAGAAGGCAAAGGCAGAAGGCAGAAGCGATCGCATGATTAGCCGACTTGATTTGTTTAATTGGGCGAGCGATCGCCTTAATGCATATCAAACTGAGGCTACAGCGAGCTAGAATCGAGACCTTCCGCTTCTCCAGGTGTTGGGGGTAAATAGAGACCACATTCTTGCTTGAGTCCTTGAAAGCGAGTATCGCGTTCATTCGCATCATCGACCATCAGTGGGCGACTCGAAATCCCCTACTGTGACACAGCCTTCATCCAACATGGGTGGTAAGGCAAGTCGTGAGCCATGAAGTAGTCATACGCGTCTTTTGAATCGACACCTAAACAAATCGGGATGGCGGGATTCGAACCCACGGCCCCTTCGTCCCGAACGAAGTGCGCTACCAAGCTGCGCTACATCCCGAATCTTACTAGTCGTATCCAGGTTATCATATCGCACGAGGTGGAGGTTGGGCACATATAGCAAAAGGCAGAAGGCAAAAGGCAAAAGGCAGAAGATAAATACCTGCTAGTGGGTTGTTTCGACCATTGGGTTTGTTCTAGTGCCCACTTCGCTTGCTATAGATTCAGTCAAGATCATGAAGATGCATGAAGATTCCTAAATCCGTCACTCGAGACTATTGAATTAAAATTTTCCGATTCCACTGCCAGCAAATCCTGATTCTGGTAACTCAATCTGATTATTTTCACCGGGTTCAAATTGCCACTCTCCAGAATTAGTGCGCTTTAGACATTTCCATGCCACCGTTATTTTAGAGGGTAACTGCTGTACAACACCCGTCCATTTAGGCGCACTGGGTCCGGGGCCGGTGTGGTTAGGCGGTGGGTTGTAGATATATTCCCAATAGATATTGGGGTCAAGAGCCACGGCTCGATTGACATCCCAATTGCCTAGATCGGGAATGTTGCCAGTTACGTAAACCGTTTCACCAGGATGTGTGAAGGCATTGTCGCAGACAAAATGGGCGGTTGTTGTGGGCACAACGGATTGGGTGACGAAGTCAAACGTTGTGTTGAGATTTACGCTTTGAATGCCTGATTTTGCCCAAATGAGGTTTTTACCGGCGTTGTACCAACCTGCATCTGCCGCATCAAATTCGGCCTTGCTGGCTAGCTGAGGGAGAGGTCTGCCATTTAGCATCACCTGGGTTGACTCAGCGTCATTGACAACCAGTTGAAGAATAGTGTTGCGTCGATCCACGGCCCCTGCATAGGTGCCCTCAGCGGCTGCGATCGCCACCCTTGTCATCATGTCTGTCTGCTGCTGAGTGATTCGGGTTGTCCGGGTTTCGTAGATTGGTCGCCCATTCTCATAGGCAGCAACCGTTTGCCCGTCATCTTCATACAGCGTAAACTCACTGGCATCCGGGGATGCATAGACCCGGACCATCAGATCCTCATGTTGAGTCCCATCGAGGCGATCGCCAAATGCGTCTCTAGTCTGGTCATCCACCTGCATTATCGGCACAATCGCCCCAGCGTTTGCGAAGGTGGGCAAGCGCAAGATGCCGTCAATATAAGTCGGAACATTCTCAACGGTTTCGCCATTGCTCGTAAACCAATCATGGGTGTGATAGTTGATCCATGTTCCCTGAGGAAGATAGACATCTCTCTGATACTCACCATGCTGAGCCACTGCTGCAACCAGCAAGTCGCGTCCGATTAGCTTTAGGTTGCCAACCTGCCGAAGCGCCCTATCGTCTTGGTAGTAAAACAAGGGCGGAGGCATCAGAGGCTCACCAAACAAATAGGCTCGATACGCCAATGAATAATAATACGGAATCAATTCGTAGCGTTGGCGAAGGTTGGCTAAGTTTGATTCCAAATCTCCAACTAAGTGAGGAGATGTTTCATAGCGCAGAGATGTTTGGAAGCTGTTGTCAGTATGAGGACGGATAGGTATATCAAACCATGCCCCATTCGC
>DBGGTD010000517.1:0-9354 GCA_051162585.1 Elainellaceae cyanobacterium | reverse complement strand
ATACCGCCGCCCTGCTTCAGCCACAATGTAATCCCAATTAAAAAGGCGATCGTAAATGACATTGCCGTAAGCTGAAACGGTGGCACAGCGCCACTCAGCTCAGTCAAGAGGGCGAGTGTTGCCCACATTAAGACGGCAGTAAAGCCAATCAATGTTGGAGCAATGGTGGATGAAATCTGGATGGATGGATGTTTCACAGCCGATAGTTTGCACCTCAGTCATTGGACTTGAACGAACGGAACGGATAATATTTCTTCATAACATGTTTGAGCGTATCAAGGGGGAGGGCATAGGCTGTATGGCCTTGAAAGCCTGTCATGGTTGTAGCAGTAACTAGTGCATTAAGAATAGCTTCTTCAACGGCTTCTGAGAGGGCTTCAAAGAGTCCATCCATCTGTTCGTGGGGTAGCATTTTGATGGGCGTTAGGTTAGCCGGATGTGCAAACACGTCATTTCCGGTAGAAAACGCAAGAAAAATGTCGCCACTGCTATTGTGTCCGATTCCGCCTGTTCGCGCTAAGCCAACCGTAGCACGCCGGGCCAGCCGTTTGCACTGGACTGGAATCAGCGGAGCATCGGTGGCAATGATGACAATAATAGAACCACTCGCCGGGGGCGTTTTCCAGGGGAGGGGAATGTGGGTTGCGTTGAGTTCATAGCCAACGGGGACACCTGCAATGCGGAGTGAATGCCGTCGACCATAGTTGGTTTGCACTAAGACTCCTACCACATACTGCCCCACAGATGTTGGCACGATGCGAGAGGCCGTTCCGATTCCACCCTTGAATTCGTGACAAATCATGCCGGTGCCTCCCCCCACATTGCCTTCATCACACAGCCCGCTTTGGGCGATCGCCAGTGCATCTTTGACGTGGTCTGGAGTCACATGAAAGGCATTAATATCATTGAGCCAACCGTCGTAGGTTTCGGCTGCCACCGGCAAAAAACTGCCGCTGGTATTGCCCTGTTCTAGACAATAGGCATTGAGTGCATCTCGTACGACTCCCACAGAGTGTGTGTTGGTGAGAGCGATCGCCGAGGTCAGCAACCCAGATTCTTCTAGCCAGAGAAGCCCGGTCATTTCGCCATTGCCATTAAAACAATAACTTCCAGCAAACGCATAGTTTGTCCAGATTTCTCCATAGCGTGGAACAATCGTCGTAACACCCGTTCTAGCAACACGCGGCTCGTCTTTGATAATAGTGCTATGCCCTACTAAAACCCCTGCTACGTCAGTGATGGCATTATGCTGCCCCGGTGCGAAGTGACCAATGGTGATTCCTAAATCCCTGAGGCGAGTTCTGCCCATCTCTGTGTTCCTGTGCGTGTTCGTTGACAGACTATGTTGCGCTCTATGTTGCGCTAATAGCGAGCTCCTCACAGAAGGCATCCACTATCCTATGAGTGGATACGGAGCGATCGCGCCACTGGGCATCTTGAGAGCAAAGGTCAGCCGTACGATATCCCTTGACCAAAATTCGCTCTTGTGCATCCATGATACTGCGTGCTGCCTCTATTTCTCCCCATTGTTCGAGCATTAATACAATGCTTGCAAGTGTGCCAAACGGGTTTGCAGTAACTTTTTGAGCGATATCAGACGCAGTGCCATGAACGGCCTCATACATACCAAAGCCTTGGGTATTAAGGCTGGCAGATCCTAACATCCCAATTGAACCCACTAAAGCACCCCCAATGTCGCTGAGGATGTCGCCAAACAGGTTTCCTGCCAAGATGACATCAAATCGCTGAGGTTTTTTTACAAGCTGCATCGCGAGATTGTCTACTAACATCGGTTCAATCTGCACGTCTGGAAAGGCGTGTGCTTCATCCCGGACAAGTTGAACCCAGGGTAAACAGGGCAATGCATTTTCTTTATGAGCAACAGTCAGCACCTGTTTACGAGCCGATGCTTTTTCTAATGCAACCCTGGCAACGCGCCGGATTTCGTAGTCATAGTAGCGCATGGTGTGATAGCCATAGTTGCCCTGTTGATCGTGCGATCGCCCAGATGCCCCAAAATAGATGCCGCTCACCAGTTCTCGCACAAATAAAATATCAACATCCTGAAGTAGTTCAGGTTTCAGAGGGGATGCGCTAAACAGGCTGGGAGACGGGCGCACCGGACGCAGATTTGCGAAGAAATCGAAGTGTTTGCGGAGTTCGAGTAATCCCCCTTTAGAAACCGCGCCAAAGACGATCCCATCTGTGCCGTCGCAAAGTCGAGCGGTGGCATCTGGGAAATAGCTTCCAAAAGTTTGCATCGCAGGTTCACCGATTAACCCATGGGCGATCGCCACTGAGAACCCATATAATTTGGCACCCTCTTGCAGAATGGTGAGCGCAGCATCCACAACTTCAGGGCCAATTCCTTCACCAGGCAAGGCGACAATGCGATAGGAGCGAGACATAGGAAGATGCAGAGAATAAAGGGTATAGGCTAGGGGCGATCGCCTCCGAAGGGGTTAGACATATGTTTGATGTTGGTAAACTCCTTGGCGAGTATTTCTACCGTAGACCGAATCTGGTCTTCTGAATGCACAGATGTAATAAAAAATCTGAGTCGTGCCGCGTTATAAGGCACAGACGGATAGACCATCGGCTGCACATTGATGCCTTGTTCCAGTAACACATGGGAGAGTCGAACGGCTTTATAAGGTTCGCCCACGATAACAGGAATGACGGGTGAATGGTTGCTATTGCCGGTATTTAACCCGTTGATACGGGCAAGCGTTAAGAATAGCTGAGCCCGTTTATGAAGCTGCGCGACTCGTTCCGGTTCAGCCTGTAGGACGCGTAGTGCCTCTAGCGCCGCCGCTGCGTTTGCGGGAGAGATGCCGACGCTAAACACAAACCCTGGCGCAGTATATTTCAAGTATTCAACAAGCTCTCGACATCCAGCAATATAGCCGCCACAGCTTGCGAATGACTTACTCAACGTCCCCATCCATAAATCAACATCGCTGGATGAAACACTGAAGTATTCTCCAATGCCTCGTCCCTGCTGACCTAATACGCCGATGGAATGCGCTTCATCGACCATCAGAAACACCTTATGATGCCTCTTGATTTCAATGATTTCAGGAAGAGGAGCCAAATCTCCATCAGTACTGTAGATCCCTTCGATGGCAATCAGTACTTTTTGGTAGTCATGTCGGTGTTGCTGTAAACGCCGATCAAGCTCACGCCAATCATTATGGGGAAACTCTATTGCAGTTGCACCAGACAAGTTGCATCCTTCACGGATGCTATTGTGGCTCAAGGCATCGTAGAGAATCAGATCCTTCTCTCCAAAGAGATGCCCAATAGTGGTGACATTGGTAGCGTGCCCGCCGATATAAGCGATGCAGTCCTCTGTGCCCAGCAGTGCAGCAATTTCTTGTTCTAACGCGCGATGAATCGGACGTTCGCCAGATACAACGCGACTTGCAGACACAGAGGTTCCATAGCGGGCGATCGCCTCTTGAGCCGCCTGAGACACCCTTGGCTCCCCGGATAATCCCAGGTAGTTGTAGGTGGAGTAGTTGATCACCTTACGCCCACCAATGTGAGAGACATCCCGAGCGATGCCGTCATGAACTGTGAAGAAAGGGTTTCCTAATATTTCAACTCGGTCTAGATCTCCCCGGAGAGACTGATATTCGGGGGTTTTAGAGAATTGGTAATGTTCGAGAGGAATAGGGGAATGAGGAGATGAGGGAGCGGGGGGATGGAGGGCAAGATTAGCGGATGCGCTGGCGGGGGGTGTGTCTGAACTGTGAATTGACATATGATCTGTGGTAGTTGCGGAGGGGGTGTCTGAACTGTGAATTGATGTATGATTTGCCGTACTTGTAGAAGGTTTGCTTGAACTATTGATTGACGTATGATTTGCCGTAGCTGAAGTATTAACCAACGAGTTGGCTAACGTATGGGCTGCAATGCTAGCGGAATCATCGACCAAAATTTTCCTAGTGAGATAGTTAGCAAGAGCATTGGCGGTTGGATAGTCAAACAAAAGAGTTTGGGGAACAGGATAGTTTAGACTCGTTTTGAGACGATTGGTGAGCTCTACGGCCATGAGTGAATCCATACCAAGATCGCCAAAGCTTTCATAGGGATCAATCATATCTGGGGAACCAAAGCCTAAGACGTTCGCAAGTTGCTGACAAATATGGTGTTGCAACAGCGAGAGGCGATCGCCAGGGGGAGTTGTTTCAAGCTGCTGAAGCAGATCTGATCGAGTTGAACGCGACATCGTCTGACCAGCAGGTTTGAGGGCACTCAATACGGGAGATGCAGCATGTAAGGAAGCGTGTTGGAAAAAAGCATCCCAATCTACCGGGAAAATGCCGACTTGGGAAAATCCTTGAGCGAGGGCAGCATCGAGCGCTTGGATTCCTGAGTCAGGGGCGATCGCCCGTAATCCTTGGGCCGTGAGTCTTTCTGAATCTCGTTCATTCAGATTCGCTGCCATACCCACCGCCCACGGTCCCCAGTTGATCGTGGTCGCGGGTAGTCCCAAGCTGCGCCGATGATGGACAAGCGCATCCATACAGGCATTGGCGGCTGCATAGTTGCCCTGCCCCGGAGAACCCAGTAACGCCGCGATTGATGAAAAACACACAAAGAAATCGAGTGAATCATTCTGCGTAAGAGTATGCAGGTTCCAGGCTCCTGAAATTTTAGGCGCTAATACTTTTCTAAATGCCTCCCAAGATTGGTTTTGCAACATGTCATCCTCCAAGACTCCGGCAGCATGAATGACGCCACGGAGCGGATAGATTGAGTGAGCATCGGGTGGGGAAATGAGAGATGAAATCAGGCTAGCAGCATCCGCTGGATTTGAAATATCTGCCTGAATCGTGCGAATGCAGGCTCCCTGCTGTTCAAGCTGGCGAATTGTAGCAATCGCATCGGGGGATGGGGGGCGGCGTCCGGTTAGTACGATGTGGATTGCGCCGCGTTCCACTAACCATCGGGCGATGTGGAGCCCTATTGCTCCCAATCCACCCGTGATTAAGTAGCTGGCATCCTTGCGAATTGACTGAGTTGGGGCGATCGCTGGCAATGAAATCACGACTTTGCCCACGTGTTTTGCCTGTGCCATATGCCGGAATGCCGCTGATACATCGTCTGCCGGGAAAACGGTATGAATCAGAGGTTTCAACGCTCCCTGCTGAAACTGCTGCATCAGGTCTGTCAGCATGGATGCCACGAGATGCGGAGCTTTCTGTGATAACTCAAGGAGATCAAACGGAAAGTACGACACATCCGGTCTCGCTTGGTGAATTTTGCATTCGTCCCAGATGCCAATTTTGCCAATTTCAACAAAGCGACCCTGAGATGCCAATACGCTCAACGACGTGGGAATGAAATCTCCGTTGAGGCTATTCAGCACTACATCGACGCCTGCTCCTGCGGTGATGTCTAACACCTCCTGGGCAAAATCAAGGGTGCGAGAATTCATGATGTGAGTGATGCCCATTGAGCGCAGAACCTCCCACTTGCTGGGGCTAGCAGTTGCAAATACCTCTGCTCCGATAGCTTGAGCCAGCAGCACAGCCGCTTGCCCCACGCCTCCAGCGGCGGCATGAATGAGAACGCGATCGCCCGGTTTAAGGTTTGCCAAGTGACATAGCCCATAGTAGGCCGTTAAGAAAGTCGTTGGAATCGTTGCGGCTTCGGCAAAGGTAAGTCCGCTAGGCTTGGGTACTACAAACTGTGCATTAACAGTAACGTACTGTCCTAAGCTACCAATGACTTGAGCAGCGATGATAGAATCGCCTACTTTCAAGCTATCCACTCCGTCTCCCACCGCCGTCACGATGCCCGCACATTCTCCACCAAAGGGAACCTCGCTCGCCCTGGCAAAGCCCATGTCTTTCAACACATCTGTCAACATGCCCAAGGCATTCAGCACGTCACGAAAGTTGATGCCTGCTGCCCGCACCTGAATTTCCACCTCTCCGGGCTGAGGCGGGCGGCGAGTAGTAGGCACCCATGCCAAATTGTCTAGCACCCCATAGTCGGATAGACTCAACCGGAATGACTCTGCCTCTGGAATAGACAGCCGTTGGGCAGAGTATTGGTGATGGGGCAAAAGCCGCGCAACATAGCGATCGCCCTGACGATAGGCAATCTGGTCTTCATCATCTGAGCGGCACAGTTCATTCACCAAATCGGCTGTGGAGACAGCTCGATCCACATCGATGCAGGTGCAGTAAAGTTTGGGATGTTCTAGCCGAATTACCCGCGCCAGTCCCCACAGGGATGCGTGTTCAACGTGTAACGGCATCGGAACGCCGACCGACTGCGAATTCTGGGTGATTAGCCATAGCCGACTCGACGAAGCAACAGAGGACTGCGCGATCGCCTGAATCAGGTATAAAACACTCCCACAGCCGCGATGCTGCACCTGTTCCCAGGTCGTTGAAGATGACGAGCCTTTAATGGTAGTTAAAGCAGAAGTAGTTGAAGCAGACGAGTCGTCAATGGGGTGACTGTCTATTCCCCAAAGATGCACAATATTCAAGGTCAGAATTGAATTCGGAGGCGAATGCTCTACTGCTGACTGCTCTAACATCCGGTGGAAATGGTTAGGACACGAGGGATTTATGGAATACAAGTCTGGGTCTAGCGCAGCATAATCCTCGCCCGGAACTACAACCATGCAGCGATCGCCCTGGTGTCGCAATGCTGATGAAAGATCGGCTCCCATGCCTTGGGAGTCAGTAAACAGGAGCCACATCGTTTGGGTCTGACGATCAGTAGAGGCTATATCAAGTGGTTTTGTCTGCCAGGTCAGATGATAAAACCAATCTTGAATCTCGTTTTTAATTCCTAGAAGTTGCTGTAAAGACGGTTGGCTGACATAGCGGAGCGTTAATCCTTGAATGTGAGCGGCGATCGCCCCGGACTCGTCCCACACGCACACATCTACTTTGAGGATGGAAGTGGAAGTCTTTGATGTATCTTCTCGAATGACAACATGGCACCAAAGAGGCTGTCCCAGTGGTGCAACCTGACGCAGTGTTTCAATGCCCACAGGCAAATAGGTGCCGGATGTGTTGGTGGTGGCGATCGCGGCTCCGAGGGCTTGAAAACAGGCGTCTAGCAACACCGGATGGATGTGATATGAACTAGTATTACTAGGACTGGCGGCGAGCGCATCGGGTAGTTGAATCTGGCTCAATGCCTCCTGATCGCCCTGCCAAAGCTGACGAATCCCCTGAAACAGAGCCCCATACTCTAAGCCTTGCGATCGCAAGGCTTGATAGTAGTTGCTGACGTTGACTGAGTTCGCAATCAAAGCGGTTTGAAGTTGAACCAAGTCTGGAGTATGAGGCGGATTGAAATGGCTCAGGACAATCATTCCGCAGGCATGACGGGTTACTATTTCAGCGCTATCTTTCTCGACAAGGATGCTGAAAATCTGGGCAGCATAGTTTCCATTCTCATCAGGAGTCAGAACAGTCTGCACCGTCATCGGAGCCGTGAATATGAGTGGCTGCTCGATCGAGAGATCCAGTACGTCAACGTCAGACCCTATTACTTCATGCCCAGCGGCTACCATCATCTCAACATAGGCAGCTCCTGGCATGACTGGCTGATCTAGGATGCGGTGATCGGCTAAATAAGCAGGAGAGGTCGCTTCAAGCGACGCTTGAAAACGAATCTCGGAAGTTCCAGCTAGACGCAGGCGATCGCCCAATAATGGATGTCCGCACTTGGTAGAAACTCTGGACAACGGCGCAATGAAATTGCTGACGTTCGCTCCTTCCCACCAATAGCGCTGCCGTTGGAAAGGATAGGTCGGCAGGTGGACATACTGCTGGGGTGAGTTGCCCAATGCGTCTACGCCTGCCCAGTCAACGGGTACCCCGCGAACGTATAGGTCTCCCAAACTTTGGAGTAGAGTCTGCCAGTCAGATGCTCCCGGACGCAAGCTCGGCAACCATGTTGCTGATGGAGAAGTCTCTGATAAAGTCCTAGCTGTACTCGTATTATTCGTGAATTGCTGCTCCCAACACTGTCGACCCAGACCGAGCAGAATTGGCTTGGCTCCGATTTCTAAGAAGACCCGATAGCCTGCCTGCTTTAACGCCTCCATGCCCGCCGCAAAGCGAACGGGCTGACAGATATGCTGACACCAGTAGTCGGGAGAGGCGATCGCATCCGTTGCCCTGCCCGTCACGGTTGACACAAACGGAATGCGCAGAGCCGAGTATGTCACCTGCTGAGCGACCGTGGCAAAGTCGTGGAGCATGGGAGTCATCAACGATGAATGAAAGGCGTGAGACACATTGAGCCGAGTCGCTTTGATGCCAGTTGTTTCAAACATAGCCATGATCTGGGCGATCGCCTCATCCTTGCCCGAAATCACGATATTCTGCGGACTGTTAAACGCCGCGATCGCCACGTCATCCCCATAGGGTGCGATCGCCTTGCTGACCTGTTCGGCAGATGCCATCACTGCCACCATACCCCCACCCGACGACAGCGCTTGCATGAGTCGCCCCCGTGCCGCGATCAGCGTCAGCCCATCCTCTAGGCTAAACACCCCCGCCAAGCACGCCGCAACATATTCACCAATGCTGTGCCCCATGACTACCGCAGGCTGAACGCCCCACGATTGCCAGAGTTGAGCCAGAGCATATTCGATGGCAAAGACGGTGGGCTGGGTGTAAAGGGTTTGGTCGAGGGAGTGAGGAGGGAGGGAGGGGGATGGCGAGAAGAGGAGATCCAGGAGAGACTGTCCTAAAAGAGGACGCAGAATCTGATCGCAGCGATCGAGGATTTGCCGAACGATCGGCTGCGTGACATACAAATCGCGCCCCATATTGACATACTGAGATCCTTGCCCAGTGAACAGAAAAGCAAGAGGCGGTGGGGTTTCAGTCACAATTCCGTGAGACACACCGATGAGGGTCTGCCCCGATATTTCTTGCCCTGATATTTCTTGCCCAGATGCAACCTGCCCAGATGCGATCGCCCGCAACTGCTCACACATCTGCTCAACCGACGACGCCACACACGCCAGCCGATGATGAAAGCGCGATCGCCTCGTATTGGCAGCGAAACACACATCCGCTAAACACCCGTACCACTGAGTCAGAAACGCCTCATATCGCCCCGCCAACTCTCGCAAAGCCGCTTCATTTTTCGCTGACAGCGTCAAAACCTCGTGCGATCGCCCGACTTTCTCTCCACCCTGCATCGGCGGGTCGTCAAACGTCGATTGCTGATCGCCTAACGCTGACTGCTGACTCACCCCCTCCAACACCACATGGGCATTCGTTCCCCCAAACCCAAACGAATTCACGCCTGCCAACGCCGGAGCACCCTTCGTAATCCACGGCTCCAGCGTCGTCTGCA
>DBGGTD010000516.1:0-3982 GCA_051162585.1 Elainellaceae cyanobacterium | reverse complement strand
AATAAGCCGATCTATCCCGTTGAACAAGGTTTATTTGCAGAGGAGACTGTTACTTTTTTCTAACCAGTTAAAGTTTAAGATTCGGCGTTCGATACATTGAAGATGTATCCATTCATACGACAGTTCTTGAGACTGGGTACATCTCGCAGATCAAAAGATTGACGTCCTGACTTGATACTCAACCTCTATAGCAATCCCAGATGGGTTGTGAGCGGTGGGGCGGGCGCCGCCCGCCCCACCGCTCACACACAATTCACAAGCGATTTAGGATCGCTATATTTTCCAGTAAGTCTATTTACTCAGGCTTTAATTAAACTCCGTCCAAGTCCAGAACTGGGGTTCTGCCTGTGATAAAACTCCAGATCCTGAGTTGGGCTTTGAATCGATTCAGATTTCAAGAGAATGGCGCTTGTTCTTTTGACACATCATTTAATTTAGATCACTGATTTAGCTCACTTTAGTTCTTAAAATGCCTACTCGACGGTACACAAAGCGTTATCGAGGTGTCCTCTTAAGCGTAGCTGGGTGGGAAAAACTCCAGGCGCGAATTTCTCAATTAGAGAATGAAGAAAACGAACGATATACTCCTACAAAAATCTCACAAAAGTCTCAACTGATTGATTCACAAGGGCTTCATCCGGCAACTGTTAGAAAAATTCTGCGGCGTCAAGTTGGGGTTGACGAAAGCTCAATTCGCACGCTTTTCCGCGTCTTTGGCGTAGAAATAACCAGTGATGACTATGTCTATTCACACCCCAATTTATCGCCAGACGAACAAGCGCAGACCCAATTTTTAATCCAAACATCAGTTCCTGAGTCTCTGAAGAATTGGACGAGTGTGCAAGATGCTCCGGATATCTCAACATTCAGCGGGCGCACTCATGAACTCACGATTTTAGAACAATGGGCTGTTCTCGATCGCTGTCGATTGATCGCCATCTTAGGCATGGGAGGAATGGGAAAGACTTCCCTCGCCGTAAAATTATTTGAACAGGTTCGAGTCCGATTTGAATATATTGTTTGGCAGTCTCTTCAAGATGCGCCCCCATTAACTGAAACCATTAAGCGGATTATTCAGACACTTGATGCATACGATGGGGCTGATTTGCCTGACAGTTCTAGCAAGCTTATTTCTCAACTATTGGGCTATCTGCGATCGCACCGATGTTTGATTATCTTAGATAACTTCGATACAGTGCTCGGTCGCCATCGCTCTGCTCCATCTTTGATCAATCAATCTCTGAAAGGTGAACAATATCATCTGGACTATAAAGAATACAGCCAATTTCTGAAACGAGTTGGAGAATCTCAACATCAAAGCTGCTTGATTCTAACCAGCCGAGAACGACCCGAGCCACTCGTTGAGTTAGTAGGCGCGACGCTCCCAGTTCGCTCATTACGACTAAAGGGCTTATCGGGGGATGCCGCAAAAGACATTTTTCACCAAGCAGGATACGTTAACGCCACCGATGCAGAATGGGAACACCTGATCGAAACTTATAACGGAAATCCTCTGGCATTGAAGATCGTGTCGAAGGCGCTTCAAGAGCTGTTTGATGGCAATGTTCGCGAATTTCTCCAACAGGGGCAAGCCGTTTTTGGAGGTATTCGTGATTTCTTAAAGCAGGAATTTGATCAGCTCTCTTCGGCTGAAAAAGACTTGATGTATTGGTTAGCCATCAATCGAGAACCCGTATCGTTGCAGGAGTTGCTCGCCGATGTTCTTCCGTCTCTATCGGGGCATTGGCTCGATGGGGTGGATTCGCTCTTGGGGCGATCGCTGATTGAAAAGCGAAATAGTCGATTTACGCTTCAGCCCGTGGTGATGGAATATGTCACCGACTTTTTGATCGAGCAGATTTACCAAGAGCTGAAGGATGGCGATATTCAGCTATTTAGCAGCCATGCTCTGATTAAAACAACCGTCAAAGACTATATCAGAGAGGGGCAACGACGGCTCATATTACAACCCATCGCCAATCAGCTCCATACCAACTTTTCTCCCCAAGCCCTCGAACGACAGATTAGTTTGATTTTGAAGCAGTTGCGCAATCAGAGCAATCAACAAGGGGGCTACGGCACCGGCAACCTGATTAACCTTTGCGCGTATCTAAACATTGATTTAACGGGCTATGATTTTTCTGATTTGCCGATTTGGCATGCAGACTTACAATACGTTAATTTGCGACGGGTCAACTTTTCCCATGCCCAGTTTGCGAAGTCAGCGTTTACTCAGCCCTTTGGCAGTGTGTTAACGGTTGCGTACAGTCCTGATGGCAGGCGGTTGGCAACCGGAGACAGCAGCGGTGAGGTACGTCTCTGGGGCGTAGCTGATGGGCAACCCCAACTCATTTGTCGAGGTCACAGTAATTGGGTTTGGTCGATTGCATGGAGTGCAGACGGGCGATCGCTCGCGAGTGGAGGGGATGATCAAACCGTCTGTATTTGGAATACTCGCACCGGGCAGTGCGACAAAACCTTGAGGGGGCACAGCAGTTTAATTTGGTCAGTGGCGTGGAGCCCCGATAGACGAACCCTCGCCAGTGGTAGCCAAGACCAAACCATTCGCCTTTGGGATATTCAAACAGGGCGGTGTCTGACTGTATTGAAAGGACATACCCATTGGGTGTGGTCAGTGGCGTGGAGCCCCGATGGACAAACCCTTGCTAGTGGTGGGCAAGACCAAACCATTCGCCTCTGGGATATTCAAACGGGGCGGTGTCTGACCGTATTGAAAGGACATACCCATTGGGTATGGTCAGTGGCGTGGAGCCCCGATGGACAAACCCTCGCTAGCAGTAGCGATGACCACACGGTCAAGCTCTGGGATATCCGAACCAAACAATGCGTGAATACACTTCACGGGGCGAGCAGTGGAGTTCATTCCGTTGCCTTTAGCCCGGATGGAAAAACGCTGACGGGAGGCAGCTGTGACAAAAGTGTGAGACTTTGGGATACCCAAACCGGCACCTGCTTGAAAACGCTGCTAGAACACGATAGCTGTATTCATTCTGTTGCCTTTAGCCCCGATGGAGAGACCTTAGCCAGTGGGAGCCATGACCAAACGGTTCGCATTTGGGACACCCAAACCGGGCAACGCCTCAAAACGCTGTTGGGATATATCAATTCTGCCTATTCAGTTGTCTTTAGCCCAGACGGACGACTTCTTGCCAGCGGTAGTCAAGACCAATCTGTCAGGCTTTGGAACCCTACGACGGGGCAGTGTATCAGAACGCTCCAAGGTCATACCAGTTGGGTATCTTCGGTTGCATTTAGTCCAGATAGACAGCACCTAGCCAGTGGAAGTTATAACCATCGAGTGCGACTATGGGATATTCATACCGGGCAGTGCATTAAAGCCTTGCAAGGGCACACCGATTGGGTGTCCTCGGTCACATTTAGTCCAGATGGCAAAATTTTGGCAAGCGGCAGTGCCGATCAAACCGTGCGGTTATGGGATACGACCACGGGGGAATGCATGACTATCTTACAAGGGCATTCCAATTGGGTGTTGGCTGTCGCGTTTAGCCCTGATGGGCAAATCCTTGCCAGCAGTGGTGCCGATCAGACCATATGTCTGTGGAATCTCCGCACACGACAATGCATGAAACACCTCCACGGACATCTAAATTGGGTCTGGTCAGTCGCGTTTAGCCCCGTTCGTGAAACATCCTCACAGAAGTATAGCCAGATCCTTGCAAGTAGCGGACATGACGATGATCCGACGGTTCGGCTTTGGGATGTTGAAACAGGTCACTGTTGGAGAGTACTTCAAGGACATACTAACTCGGTTATGTCGCTTTCATTTAGTCCTGATGGGCGGGCGATCGCCACATGCAGTGATGATCAGACAATCCGACTCTGGAGCATTGACACAGGTAAATGCCTGAAAATGTTGCAAGGACATTCTGATTCGGTGACATCAGTTGCGTTTAGCCCAGATGGTCAATATATTGTCGCTAGTCATGGAACGCCCGGTGAT
>DBGGTD010000515.1:0-3196 GCA_051162585.1 Elainellaceae cyanobacterium | reverse complement strand
GCCCGTACCGCATGGGTACCCCGCTCATGTGGGTCGCCGTTCATCTGCCAAAGCTGAATCGTGCCCGCCGTATCACTGGATACGATACGCTGCCCGTTTGCGCTAATGCTGGCGCTCATCACCTCCGCCTCATGCTCACCCGTCCATAGCAGCGTTCCATCGGCTTGCCAGAGCTTGAGCGTCCCGTCCCAGCTTCCTGTGACGAGGTGCGTTCCATCAGAGCTAAACTCAATGCTGTTGACAACATCCCGATGATCGCTCAATCGATTCGCTTCTTGAACACTGTATAGGGTTTGCTGAAGAGCCGTGATCGTCTGCGTGCGAATCGACTCTCTAACCCAAAGCGTATCGTCCAACAGGTCTCCCGCTTTTACGCCTTCTAGCAGCGCCCCCAACTGATCACCCCGCTGAAGTAGATTAATCGACGACGTTGCCATCGATTGAACGGCTTGCTCGACGGCTCGATGCCCTTGGACAATGGCGATCGTAGCAGCAGTTCCGATGCCTGCAATAAAGATTGCAGCCGCCGCAAGTTGAAATTGACGACTTCTGCGTTGATGCCGAATACTCGCCTCGACAAACTCTTGCCCGACCGTTGAAAGGGACACAATGTCTCTATACGACTGCACGAATTCCTCGGCAGCCGTTAACTTTGATCCTCTTAGCAGAAATGCAGCATTTTGAGGCTGCCCTTGGTCATACCAATCGTTTGCTGCCTCTTGAATTTCCCGCTGCTTTCGCAAGGCATCACGGCTATCCTCAAGCCATTGACGCAGCAGTCCCCAATGACGAATCAAGGCTTCGTGAGCGACATCAATGATGACCGTGTGATTGTGATGGGCTGATTCAGCATTGCTCTCATCCGTGATGATTAACCGCGCATCAACCAGGGTTTGGATCACCTGTTCCAAAAGTGCTTTTGGCTGCTGAGAAATCACCAAGTCATGCTTGGCAATTCGCCGTCGGGTGTCTTCCGTTCCGATTCCCACGTGGGTCAGCTCTAAGAAAATGCGCTTTGCAATCTGCTTTTCGTCGTCTGATAAAGACTTGTAAGTATCATTGGCGACTTTCTCCAGCGTGCCTCGAATGCCCCCCAGTCGGTTGTAGGCGCTCAGAGTTAGCCAATTTTGGTAGGGGGCTTCACGGGTTTCCCAAAGAATGGTCAGCGCAAACTGAAGTAGCGGTAAGCTTCCGGGTGAGTCAATCACATCCTCAATGATACGGTTCACGAGCTGCGGTTCGACTTGAAGCCCGACATCTAGGGCGGGTTGCACAATCGCTTCTTCTAGCTCGCGATCGCTCATGGGTTTGACCGTCACATGGCGATCGATCTGACTCGCGAGGGTTCGATATTCGGTACAGTGCCCTAAGAAGTCCGCCCGCATCGCAATAATCAGGCAGAAAGTCGGACTCGTCTGCTCCAATGCGCTTAACAGCGTGCTGAAGAATTGCTGTCGTTCAGAATGGCTTTGACAGAGCGTGAAACATTCTTCAAACTGGTCAACCACCATCACAACTCGCTGAGCAGGAGTGGCTGCAATCAACGATTCCAACTGGTCAGCAGAAATGCCCAGCGCAGTTTGCAGGCTTTGCAACGGGTGTTCGCCGGGAGTGAAGACTGGCAAATATCGCCAAGCATGACTGCCTGTGAGGCGCTGTCCTAGCCTAAGTTGGTGCAACAATCCGGCTCGTAAGACCGATGATTTGCCGCTCCCCGACGGGCCGATAATGGCAACAAAGTTGTCTCTCTCAACTCGTCGGATGAGTTCATCCGTGAGGTGGGTGCGTCCATAAAACAGATCGGCATCGGCTTCCTGGAAGTATGCTAATGCTTTGTACGGACACCAATCAGCAGTCGAGCCATCATGGGGCGGCTTTTGCCGATTGGTCGTCAGCACAATGGCGTTTCCGTAGTTGTGAAAGATTGGGCACTGGGTTTCTGCGCTCAGTTTCTCATTGATAAAGTCTGTAATGGTATAGTTGGTGACCCATCCATCCGGTCGCTGGGTGGGGTCTAGCCCTTTCATCAACACCCCCGTAAGAACGCTGTAGGGGCCAATGGTTTGCTCATAGGATGATTCAAACTCTCGGCACGCCGTAATCAAGCAGCGATCGTGCTCTTTGGTGTTTGCTGGATTGGCTTCTTCTAAGCTTTTCTCAAAGTTGAGGAGTTCGCCACCATAGCAGCAGTCTAACCAAACGATCTGCTGTCGAATCGGGCTTTCTTCAAGCAAACGCCGCAACCATTGGAGCGACAACCCGTGAAAGCCAATCTCTGGGTTGGCATCACTCGTTGCCAAAAATCCTTCTTGAATCCCCTTCTCTTCCCGCAGCCCGTGCCCTGAGAAAAAAAATAGCGCTGTTTCGGGAATGTGATCACCTTCCGGCTTGAACAGCTTCACCAGCGCATCCTTGAGAACCCGCAATGTGACACTTTGTTTGCGACTCACATGCAGCGCCCCATCCGTAGGGTCAACGCGCTCTGGCAGTCGCTGCACCCGAAACTCACCATAGTTCGCAATCATGGACGCAACCGCTTCAGCATCGTCAGCGGGCGATCGCAGCGGGGGGAAATGCGGGTAATGGTATGAGTTGATTCCGACAATTAACGCATCTCGGCTCATCCGGGGTAGGCTCCAAAATGGAGGGCATGCACGTACTTTCTATCTTGAAAGATTTCGCAGCAATGAGAAGTACCCGTCATGGGTACTCTAAGAGGTTAATAAAGTGGTTGATAGATCACAAGGTCAAGGAAAGAATCGTGTAAGTCTGTGATAGTTTGGCGATCGCCCTCAAGATTAGAGGACTCTAAGGGGCGATCGCCTTGGTCATTCATCAGGGATAGGTGCAGCCTATCCCACTATTCCCCCACTATTGTTAGTGGCTCAGCCCCCGGATGCGTTTGGTCAAAATCCGCATCACTTCGTTGGGGCTGACGGTGGGCAACGGCTTTGACCAGTCGTTGGGTTCGGCGTAGCCCAGTTGAAACATCTGCATCACATGATGATTGACCACGGTGAGTGAACCCACAGCAATGATGCGTAGGGTATGGCGATCGTCGTCTGGACGCGATGAACTGTTCGCCCCACCGGGCGGATTGACAGTATTATACCAATTCTCTAGAGACCGGCTACAGATAGAGCGTCCAAAATAGACTGCCTCCCCGCGATCGAGGCGACGATGGGAGGGGTTAAGG